>JBGTAU010000237.1:0-3469 GCA_041749675.1 Rhizobiaceae bacterium
CTTTCACCAAAAATTTCTAGGATCAGACCGGTGCGGTCGATCACTTTGATCTTCCACGCGGTTTCAAGATTGCGTTGCTGGACGGGCGTCAAGCTGTGATCAACGATAGCCAGTTCTATTTCTTCAGCTTGAATAAGTTCGGCTAGATTCTCAACTGATCCTTCGCCAATGAGTGTCGCTGGGCGAGGTCGATTGAGTTTGATCACAGATTTGTGAACCACATCCAAGTCTATCGCTTCTGCCAGACCCGTCGCTTCTTCCGCGCGGGCACCGCCCGTACGCGGAACCGTTGGCGAATCACGATCGGTATTTTTTGTTGGCATGTAACGGGCGTCCAGCACCGGTATGACAACAATTGTCCTAACCCTGTTACCCAAGGGCTATTTGCGCCTTAGAAATCTGCGATATGCAGTGTGTACAATTGTATTTCAAACTACTCTTCTTCGCCTTCAAACATTTGTACTGGCATACTTGGCATGATGGTTGAAATAGCATGCTTATATACAAGTTGGGAATGACCATCTCTGCGCAACAATACACAAAAATTATCGAAGGATGTTACAACACCTGTGAGTTTGACACCGTTTACGAGAAATATTGTCAGTGAATTTTTTTGCTTTCGCACGGAATTCAAGAATAGATCTTGAAGGTTTTGCGACTTTTCCGCCATTTTTCTGCTTTCTAAGTTCCTGTTACTCCAAGTAAGGACACAAAGTGACAGACGCAAGTGCCAAGACACATTTATCTGCAGTAGGTGTTAGTTACCAGAAGTTGCTTTCCCCGAACAATTAACCCGTTATCAGGCGAACGTCTTTTCCGCAACGGCAAAAAATCCATCTCTTAGTTGACTGGCGATGGTTCCTGGATGTCCATTGCCGATTGATCGGCCGTCAAAGCGGACAACGGGCATGACCAATGTTGTGGCGGCGGTGATAAAAACTTCGCGTGCTGATAAAGCTTCTTCGATTGTGAAGGCGCGCTCTTCGACCTCTAATCCAAGGTTCTTTGCTAAATCTAGCACCGTTGTACGCGTAACGCCGCGCAATATTCCAAATTCTGCAGGTCTTGTGACTAACTTTCCGTCTTTGGATACGATCCAGACATTGGTCGCTGCACCCTCTTTGATAAAACCGTCACCATCGACATAGACAGCTTCTTGTGCGCCCTGCTCTTTGGCTA
This sequence comes from Rhizobiaceae bacterium, assembly GCA_041749675.1. Taxonomy (GTDB): domain Bacteria; phylum Pseudomonadota; class Alphaproteobacteria; order Rhizobiales; family Rhizobiaceae; genus JANMEX01. The sequence goes on from JBGTAU010000237.1 coordinate 1,180, forward strand.
TTTGGCGCGCCATAACATTTGGCAGCAATCCGACTGACTTAATATCAACGCGCTCCCAACGATTGTCGGGGAGCGAAATAACTGAAATTCCATTTGCCGCACGGGCTTCACCTGCTTCGCGGCTCATATGCTTGGCAGTGATGACCAACGAAGACGGCACTGATTCTTTTGGAAAAACATGATCACGCTTTGCTACACCGCGGGTAATTTGGAGATAGAACATACCATTAAACACGCCATTGCGACGCACCGTCTCACGGATTACTCTTGTAAGTGCCAAGCGAGACATTGGCCATTTAATGGATAGTTCGCGTAAAGAACGATCAAGTCGATCGAGATGGCGCGTTATATCGACAATATAGCCGTATCGCACTTCACACACTTCGTAGACGCCATCAGCGAATTGGTAGCCGCGGTCTTCGACATGAACAGCCGCTTCGGAGTGGCGCACGTAACGCCCATTTACATATGCAATGCGTGACAAGTTGTTGCTCCAGTTTTGATTTAGACGCCGAGGGATTTTAATTTTCTGTGCAACGCTGATCGTTCCATTCCAACAAAATCCGAGGTTTTAGAAATGTTGCCACCAAACCTATTAATCTGCGCCAACAAATATTCTTTTTCAAAAACCTCGCGTGCTTCGCGTAGAGGCAAAGACATAATATGTTGATCAGACTGGGTTGGAACACGGGGTAATGTATCGCCGACTTCTGTTGGCAAAAGGCTGGCTGTTATTTCACTCTCAGCGTCTTCACCGCGAGCCAAAATCAGCAGCCGCTCCACATTGTTGCGCAACTGGCGGACGTTTCCTGGCCAATTATGTGCTTGCAAAACCGCCATCGCATCTTTGCCGATCACGCGTGGTTTTATCCCAGCTTGCTCAGACAGTTGATTGACAAAAAATTCGATCAGCATTGGGATGTCTTCGCGCCGATCTGCCAACGGAGGTACGATGAGTGGCACGACGGCAAGGCGATGATAAAGGTCTTCACGAAAACGCCCCTCGGCAATCATCGCTTCCAAGTTTTGAGCCGTTGACGAGATAATGCGCACATCCACTTTGACGCGCTTATTGCCCCCTACCCGCTCAAAGGTTTGATCAACGAGGACGCGCAAGATTTTATTTTGCGTCTCACGCGGCATATCCGCGACTTCATCTATGTATAAAATGCCGCCATGGGCCTCCTCAAGTGCGCCGATTTTTCGCTCACCGCCGGTCATTTCAGTGCCAAACAATTCTATTTCCATCCGCTCGGGCGTAATGGTGGCAGCATTGACCGAAACAAAAGGTCCATTGGCGCGCGGCGAATGCGTATGCAACACGCGAGCGGCCATCTCTTTACCAGAACCTGAAGCACCAAATATCATGACGCGGCTGTTGGTTGGTGCAATGCGCTCGATAGTTTGTTTGAAGTGGTTCATTGTGGTCGAGTTGCCGATGAGCTCGAAACTGTCTGTGCTTTTGCGCTTAAGTTGCGAGACTTCTTTGCGCAGTCTTGATGTTTCAAGCGCACGTTCCGCCACATGGATTAATCGATCAGACTTGAATGGTTTTTCGATGAAGTCGTAAGCACCGCGTTTGATCGCCGACACGGCCGTTTCGACATTGCCGTGGCCTGAAATCATCACGACCGGTAAGTCAGGGTACAACCTCTTGATTTCATCTAACAAAGACAGGCCATCTAAGCGGCTGCCTTGCAACCAAATATCGAGAAAGACGAGACGCGGCAAACGCTCGTCCAGCGCTTGAAGGCAGGTGTCCGCATCTTTTGCCGTGCGAGTCTCATGACCTTCGTCAGACAAAATGCCTGCGACCAATTCACGGATATCGACTTCGTCGTCTACGACTAGAATTTCAGATGCCATTGGATGCGACCTGCTTCATGTTGTTATTGTTGTCTGAGTTCATCGCAACCTCGTCTGTGTGAGGCTGCAACAACGGAAACTCGAGGCGGATGTTTGCGCCAACGCCGTTGTGAAAATCTGCTGGTGCGTCGTGCAAGGATAATACACCATTATGTTCTTCGACGATTTTTCGTACAATTGCCAAGCCAAGTCCGGTCCCCTTTTCGCGGGTCGTCATATAGGGTTCAAGCAAGCGCTGTCGATTCTCACGTGGCAGGCCTTTGCCATTGTCCATGATGTCAACAATGATGGCACCGGCGTTTTCGTACACTTTAACCAGCACATGACCCGTTTCGTGCATCCGCTCTTCCGGTCGTGCATCGATTGCTTCGGTGGCGTTCTTTATGAGATTTCCAAGTGCTTGCCCGATCATGCGACTATCAAA
>JBGTAU010000238.1:0-2097 GCA_041749675.1 Rhizobiaceae bacterium
GGGCGTGTTCGTTGGCAAATCGACCAAAATCGTCAACCGCGCCACAGGCTTAATAACTTACGGCGAAGTGCCACCTTACTCCGTCGTTGTCGCCGGATCATTGCCTGGCAAAGCATTCCCGAACGGTGAGCCAGGTCCTGGCTTGTATTGCGCAGTAATCGTGAAGACAGTCGATGCCCAAACGCGCTCGAAGACTGGCATCAATGAACTGTTGCGCGATTGAAGTGTGATGATTGGTTCGCTTAGCTTTGGCTGAGTTGCCGCTCCATCAGAACGGCCGGGAAGTATACGGTTTCACCCAGCATCACATTGACCTTATCGATGCTTGAAAAACCGTGCCGTGCATAAAAACCTTCGGCTGGAAGACTGGAAAAACACTTCAATTTGGCCAAACCAGAAACCGCTGCTTGTTTGACACAGTGATCTAAAATAGCACCGCCAACGCCTTTACCCATGTGATTCGTTCCAGTGGCAAAATGGCGGATGTGGCCTGTAGATTGTTCAGTGGTTTCTTTGCCCGGTGCGCCAGCGCTCCAGCCACCGCAACCAGCGACTTGATTGCCGACTTCGGCAACAAAATAGCGTCCGGATGCAATCAGTCTTGGATCAATTTTCAACATGGCTGGCAGTGCATCGCCCAAAAGTTCATTGTCGTACCAGCCCGGATAAACTGTCGCGTAGCAATCTGCGATTAGGTCTTCCAAAATATTCCGGTCCGCTTCTCCCGCAGCTCGTATTGTCAATTCTGCTCGTCCCATTTCAATCTCCGTAAGTTCTTATCAAACCCAAAGAACTGTAACTCCCCTGTCAAAGTACCATCAGGATGGTTTATGAAAGTGTAATGTCAAAACGAATCGCCGGTCCCGAAATAGAACGTCTCATTCAGCTCTTGGCCAAAGTGCCGGGGCTTGGGCCGCGCTCTGCGCGGCGGGCGGCTTTGTTGTTGATCAAAAAGAAGAGCCAGATCATGGGGCCGCTCGCGCAAGCCATGCAAGAAGCTCACGATAAGGTGCGCATTTGTAGTGTTTGTGGCAATGCCGATACTTCTGATCCTTGTACAATTTGTTGTGATGATCGTCGCAACAGCGGAGTGATTGTTGTGGTTGAGGATGTAGCGGACTTGTGGGCATTGGAAAGGGCTGGTGCGATTGCCAATGCGCGTTATCACGTTCTTGGCGGGCGGCTTTCGCCGCTTGATGGTATTGGGCCGGACGATCTTAATATTCGGGCTCTGGTTGATCGCGTGGCCGCTGGCGGGGCAAGCGAAATAATCATCGCCGTCAACGCCACAGTTGAAGGCCAAACCACGGCACACTATGTCACAGACCAGTTGCGGGAATTCGGTGTTAATGTGACGCGATTGGCTCACGGTGTTCCTGTGGGCGGTGAGCTTGATTATTTGGATGATGGGACATTGGCCGCCGCGATGCGGGCACGCACCCAGTTATAGGTGAAATTTTCTATGCGGTTTGGTTTGCGCGCTGTTGGCATGTCGGTGTTTTTGCTCGCTGGAGCTGCCTTTTCTCAGGCACGAGCAGAAAGCGTTACGGATGCGTTTCGGTCATGGATCAACTCTGATTTGCGGAGCTTGGCGAAAGCAAACGGTATTTCAGACACTACATTTGATATGGCAATGACCGGGGTGAAGCCTAACTTGGATTTGCCGGATTTGGTTTTACCTGGGAAAAAACCAAAGGTCGCCACGAAGCAGCATCAGGCAGAATTTTCATCGCCCGCCGGATATTTCGCTGAAAAGACTATCGCGCCTTTGGTTACGGGTGGCAAAGCACGTGCTGGGCAATATGCCAAAACACTTAAAGCGATTGAGAAAAAGTATGGCGTGCCTGCGGGTATCATTTTGGCTATTTGGGGCCGCGAATCCGGGTTCGGCAAAGCGCAAGGCTCGTATTCAGCTTTTGATGTTTTAGCCACCAAAGCATTTATGTCGACACGCAAAGACCTGTTTTTGAAAGAAACATTGGCAGCTCTTCAGATCATCGAGAAGGGTTATGCCTCGCCGGAAATGTTGAAAACCTCATGGGCTGGCGCGATGGGACAGCCGCAGTTTTTGCCAAGTTCTTACCTCGAACATGCGGT
>JBGTAU010000239.1:0-3532 GCA_041749675.1 Rhizobiaceae bacterium
CTCGGCCAAGAATTCACCGCGTTTGCAATTACCATTCGCGAAGACATGGCACGCCTAACCGACTCGCTCAATCTGCTGCGCGAGATTAACTTGGGCGGCACGGCCATAGGCACAGGCATCAATACTGATCCGGCTTATACAGATATTGTGGTGGCGCGACTGTCCGATATTTCAGGCGAAGCGCTGAAGCGTTCCGAAAATCTCGTTGAAGCAACGTCAGACACAGGCGCGTTTGTGATGTTTTCGGGCGTTCTGAAACGCACTGCAATTAAGCTTTCGAAAATCGCCAATGATCTGCGCTTGCTTTCCAGCGGCCCGCGGGCAGGGTTTGGGGAAATCAATTTGCCGGCCGTGCAGGCAGGATCGTCTATCATGCCGGGCAAAGTTAATCCGGTTATCCCGGAAGTGGTCAATCAGGCCGCTTACTTGGTGGTAGGCTATGATGTAACAATTTCCATGTGCGCGGAAGGCGGCCAATTGCAGCTCAATGCGTTTGAGCCGACGATAGGCTTTGCCATTGCGCAAGGCCAAAGACTGCTCACCAACGCCTGCGATACCCTGCGCGAGCGCTGCGTGGACGGTATCACTGCCAACCGCGAGCGCTGCAATGAATTGGTCATGAACAGTGTTGGTATTGTCACCGTGCTGGTGCCGGTGCTGGGTTACGAAAAATGCTCAGAACTCGCCAAAAAGGCCATTGCTGAACGTCGCAGCATCCGCGAATTGTTGATCAATGAAACCAACCTGACGGCCAAAGAAATTGAAGAGTATCTGTCACCAGAATTTTTGACTAGCCCTAAGCGGTTGGCAGCGAAGATGAGCTAATACCATCGGCGCGGTAGGCATATAGCCATTCAAGGTCAGACATAAGGCGCTGACCTTTGGCTGCGAAAACCAAATTGCGTGCAAATGTAATGGGATTGGACGCATGATAGGCAAAGGCGTTCAGCTTGCCACGAGCGCTTACTTTTTTGATACGTGCTCGCCGCAGATTTTCATGTTGCATCAATGCCGCCGCAACGTTTGAACGCTCAATGCTTAAACAGTGCGCCAGCGTATAAGCGTCCTCAATGGCCATCGCCGCGCCTTGCGCGCCAAATGGCAACATAGCGTGCGCCGCATCACCAATTAGCATAGTGCGAGAATTGAGTGCCCATTGTGTATCTGCGCTCAGCGTATGCAGTGGCCAGCTGGTCCAATTCGGGTGACGGACAAGGTCTTGGTTCAAGTCGGGTGCGAAAGACTTAAACGAATTGAATAATTGCGGTGGGTCGAGCGGGACGGCCTTACTCGATTGTTTGATGATGAAAACAAGATTGACGGATTTACCTTGCGAGATCGGGTACGCAACCAAATGGGCGTTTGGTGATACGAATGCTTTCACCGTTGCTTCATCATGTAGGCTCGCGGCACTGAGTAGTGATCGGTCAATGGTTTGACGATATGCCACATAGCCCGAATAAGAAGCCGCGCCGCCGCCGTGCGATTGCCGCACAGTCGACCAAACACCATCAGCTGCAATCAGGCATCGGCCGGTTACGACACGAGATCGGGCGTCGCTATGGTAGCTTACTTCCACGCCATCATTCACGAGCTTCTGACTAAGATAAGAAGCGCCGCATTGTAGATCTATCAAAGGGCTTTGCTCCACTTTGGACAGCAAGGCTGTTTGCAAATCAGAACGATGTAGGGCCAAAAACGGGGCGGATGGAGTGGCAAATGGTGCGGTGGATAACGCGAGCAGGGTCTTGCCGGTTTGCGCTGACATTAAATCGATGGATTGTACGATTGTTGCCATCGGCAAAAGATCATCAAGGATTCCCAGCTTTGCCAATATGGAAGTGGCATTAGGCGACAATTGCAAGCCAGCTCCGACTTCTTCCAATTGGTCGGATTTTTCTAAAACAAGCGAGGGGATACCAAAATCCGCCAATGCCAATGCGTGGGTCAGCCCCGCAATGCCCGCTCCGATGATGATACATCGCCTTTTGTCAGTCAGAGGAGTGGTTTCCTGTGCCAACGCTTTGATTAGGCAGCCTTGTCATGAAATATGCAGCCGGCTGGCTTGGTCTCAGTTGCACTGAGGCTCGCATTATACCGATAGAGCGTCGAGCAATAGGGACACACTTTTTCAGTGTCGTTGCCAAGATCAATATAAACATGCGGGTGATCAAATGGCACGTTAGCGCCAACACACATAAATTCGTGTACACCAATTTCAATAGCCGAATGGCCTGCATCGTTTTGAAAGTGCGGTATGGAATGTCCGGCCATAATGAGATCCTTGCTGATTTGTGCGCTTGTGTTTGAAGGAGTTTTAATTGATTTTCAAGCACAGGATGGTTCGTTGTCAAAAGACTTTTATCTTTCTGTGCAAGTGTCGCATAATATCTGTGACAGGAAAGTGATGAACATGAATATCAAGAGCCCAGCCCAACCCATTATTGAGGCGATTAAAGAAAACCGCGCAGTCGATGGCGCAGCTTTGGCCGTTAGTCCCGATCGTTTCGTCAATCGAGAGTTTTCTTGGCTGCAGTTCAACAGGCGCGTGTTGGCAGAAGGCATGAACAGCCGCCATCCTCTCTTAGAGCGGCTGCGATTTTTATCTATTTCTGCAGCAAACCTTGATGAGTTTTTTATGGTTCGTGTCGCGGGTGTGGCAGCACAAGTGCGTGAAAACATTACGACATTAAGTGCGGACGGACACACCCCGCAAGAGCAACTGGATTCAGTCATCAAACAGTGCTCTGTCCTGCAAGAAGAGCAACAACAGTGCTTGGCGACATTGCGCGAGGAACTTGCAAAGCACAACATCGAAATCATCAGAGCCCAAAGCCTTTCGAAAAACCAAGTGGAGTGGCTGGAAGACAATTTTCTTGAAACTGTATTTCCAGTTTTGACCCCGCTATCGATCGATCCAGCCCATCCATTTCCGTTTATTCCCAACCTTGGTTTCACCATGGCGCTGCAGTTATCGCGGCTGGGCGATAAGAAACCAATGACAGCATTGCTGCGCTTGCCGACATCGCTGTCCCGTTTCACACGGTTACCCGATAGCGCCGATGGTAAAGTTCGATTTGTGACGCTTGAAGATGTGGTGACACTTCATATTGGCAAATTATTTCCCGGATACACCGTGCAAGGCGCAGGCACATTCCGCATCATTCGTGACAGCGATATTGAAGTGGAAGAAGAGGCCGAAGACTTGGTGCGGCTGTTTGAAACTGCACTCAAGCGCCGCCGTCGCGGGTCGGTGGTGCGCATTGAATTTGATAGCGATATGCCTGAGGGCCTGCGTAACTTTGTGGCCGGGGAATTGGAAGTGCCAGAATCCCGAGTTGTGATTTTGCGCGGGCTGTTAGCGCTATCTTCGGTGTCCGAAATCGTCTCGATGGACCGCCCCGAGATGAAGTTCAAACCCTATACGCCGCGCTTTCCTGAGCGCATCAAAGACCATAATGGCGATTGCTTTGCGGCCATTCGCGAGAAGGATTTGATCGTTCATCACCCCTATGAAAGTTTTGATGTCGTC
>JBGTAU010000240.1:0-3360 GCA_041749675.1 Rhizobiaceae bacterium
TTGAGAACAGCCATTTTCCGGATATCGACATAGAGTTTCCGATTCTATTTAACGCGTCGCGCGCGCATGTGCGTGGGATTACAATCTCTTATCGCAAGGTAAAACGTCCAGATTCAAACGATTTTATCGCTCTCAGCAAAGTTTTTTGGGTGCACCGCCACATTCTGCTTCAACTCTGCCACAATTACGTTAGAAGGCGTCCCCGTCGCGGCACTCTCCGCCGCATGGAGTATTGCAAATGAAAAAGTTCCTCATCCTCGCCGCTTCGGTTTCCGTTTTGGCACTCGCTGGCTGCAACAAGGCAGAAGAAAAAGCTGCAGCACCAGCTGCAACAACTGAAGCAGCGCCTGCTGCACCAGCAGCACCTGCTGCTGAACCAGCCGCTCCAGCTGCAGCGCCTGCTGCACCAGCAGCTGACGCAATGGCTCCTGCAGCTATCGATCCAGCCGTTCAGACCATGATCGACCAAGCCAAAGCCGGCGCTGCTGCAATGACCGCTGAGCAGAAGACCGCTGCTCTTGCTGGCATCCGCTCTGCTGCTGAAACCGCTGCAACAACAGCCGGCGCCGCTGCTGAAGCTGTAAAAGCTGCTGGCGATGCTGCTGAAGCTGCTGCTAAATCAGCGCTTGGCATGTAATAGCTAAAGCCTATTGATATGAACCGGTCAGAAGCAATTCTGGCCGGTTTTTTATTGTCCTGATTTTTGAATTTTAGCGCGCCGCGACACGTAAACTAAAATGGCCACTGCTGCGGCAAAACCAATTGCATCCAAACCAATCTTTTCTGCGAGCAGCAGATTGGCGATGATGAGTGTGATAAAAGTTTGCAGTAATTGCACCTGCCCGATGCGGGCTATGCCGCCCAAGGCGAGCGCCATGTTCCACGCGAAGAAACCTAAATACATGGAAATAAGGCCAAGATAGCCCAGCGAAACAACAGCGCTCATTGGGGCGGATGCAAAGCTTGGCTGCCACGTGCCAATTACACCAATGATGCTAATGGGAGATATCAGAATAAGCGACCACGAAATGACTTCCCAGCCGGTCATATGACGCGAAAGCCGTCCTGAAATAACATAGCCAATTGATGCACAGATGCAGGCGCCAAACAGGCCCACATCGCCAGAAGTAACGCTGAAGCCGGTGTCGCGAACGGCATAAAGCGCTACCAGTAAACCACTGGAGATCGCGCAAAACCAAAATAGGGGTGACGGACGATCCCCATCGATAATGGCGGCGAATACAGCTGTCAACAGTGGCAGTATTCCCAGCACTACACCGCCGTGGGCGGACGGTACGGTTTGCAACGCGATGGCCATGAGGCTTGGAAACCCAACGCCGAGCATTAACCCAGCTCCAACAAGGGGTAAAAAATGCGCATATGGGATAGGTCGTTTCAAAATGATTATGAAGGTCACTGATATTATTGTAGCGATGACCGCGCGACCAAAGGTAATAAACCAAGGCGAATATCCAACAAGGGCGAGCCGCGTAAATGGCAGCGAACCTGCAAACATAACAACCGCCAATATCCCTAGGAAATAACCCATAAGTTCACGGCGCGACAGAGTTTGCATTGTTGGTATTGATTCCGTTTTTGATTTCACGCGCGATGTGTACAGACGGTCGGTCGAGCGTCCAGTCATATTTGTTGAAGATATTACAACAAAAACAGATCGCGGGTGGCCTCGCTTTCGCCAAAGGATATGTCTAAAATAGATCCATGACGATTTGGTCCAAAATAGGCGAACTGTTGACGAAGGTAACCACCGATGCGGTGTCGACCTTGGTAGAGTTTGTCCGTACGCTGTTTGAGGGTGATCCGGAAACGCGCAAGCAAGTGGCGTTTTCGATCGCGATGATTGCACTGTCTGCAAAAATGGCGAAGGCTGACGGCATTGTAACTTTTGATGAAATGCAAGCGTTTCAACAAATCTTCGAAATTCCAGATGGCGAGGCCGAGAACGTCAATCGATTGTTTAATCTGGCCAAGCAAGATATTGCGGGCTATGAAACCTATGCTGCGCAAATCGCACAATTATGCGGATCAGGTGAGAAAAACTGTCCGGCGTTGGAAGATATTCTTGATGGCTTGTTTCATATCGCCAAAGCGGATGGAGCCATACATGATGCTGAAATGGACTTCTTGCATACGACAGCAATTATATTCAAACTAGACGAAACTCGGTTTGAACACGTGCTCGTGCGGCATGGTCTTGGCGGTGAGCCAGACCCATATAGTGTGCTTGGCGTTGTGAAAGGTGCCAGTGTTGAAGAGGCACACAAAGCGTGGCGCAAACTTGTGCAGGAAAATCATCCGGATGTGCTAACGGGCCGCGGAATGCCGGAGGAATTTGTTCGCATAGCCAATGAGCGTCTCAAAGTGATTAACCGAGCCTGGACGCGCCTGCAGCAAGAATTGCAACCTGCATGAGCCTTATGCGTCCAGATCATCGCACAGCCCGCGTTCGTGCGACGCCTAATTTTGGGACGAGAAAAGATGGCAAATTGGTGTGCGCTATCATCTTGCATTACACTGGTATGGTGAGCGGAAAGGCAGCGGAAGACTGGCTTTGTAATGCGGACTCGGAAGTTTCATCGCATTATTTGGTGCATGAGGACGGTCACATTGTGCAAATGGTGGCGGAAAGCGATCGCGCTTGGCATGCAGGAAAAAGCTACTGGAAGGGCGAGACCGACTTGAATTCGGTGTCGGTGGGCATTGAAATCGTGAACCCGGGCCATGTTTTGGGCTACACGCACTTTCCACCACGCCAGATCAACGCTGTCACTCGCTTGTGTCGGGGCATTATTCTGCGCCATGGCATACAGCCTGATATGATCTTGGCGCATTCGGATATCGCACCAGGGCGCAAGATTGATCCGGGCGAATTGTTTCCTTGGGACAAACTCGCCGCAAAAGGCATTGGCCGCCATGTGCCAGCGGCACCGATCAGCGGTGGGCGTTTTTTTGTATTGGGTGATGAAGGTCAACCCATTGAGGCGTTGCAATCCATGCTGTCCTTGTTCGGCTTTGAAGTGCCGATTACCGGTGTATTCGATGCGCAGACGCACAAAACTGTGGTGGCTTTTCAAAGACATTATCGGCCCGAAAAAGTGGACGGAATCGCTGATGTTTCGACAATCAAGACGTTGCACGCATTGCTGCAATCTGTGCCGGTTTTGTCTTGATAATTTAGTTTGATATAGTTTGTAATATATTTTTATTTGCCGCGCCTTATTCCGGCTCATATTTTTTGAAACTAAGACAATAATTTCGTGATGAAATATAACGAAATCAATTAGGCACGATAGTTCGTATCTAAGTCATAACTTAGTCAACGCTATCTTTGAGAATTTA
>JBGTAU010000241.1:0-2219 GCA_041749675.1 Rhizobiaceae bacterium
GGGTGACTGTCACGCGGGCTTTGATCATTTGGGGTGGTCCATTTGGCAAGTTAAAAAGGGAGGGGCGCAAAATTACGCCCTTGTATGATTTAGGATTTAACGAGTTTCGGGCCAGTCGGGCGCGGGGTCTCGTTTTCGTTCATGATGCCCATGCGGCGAGCGACTTCTTGGTAGGCTTCAACCAAACCGCCCATATCGCGGCGGAAGCGGTCTTTGTCCATTTTTTCGTTGGTGATGGAATCCCACAGACGGCATGAGTCGGGCGAGATTTCGTCGGCCACAACGATGCGCATCATTTCGCCTTCAAACAGGCGGCCGCATTCCATTTTGAAATCAACCAGCTGAATGCCGATGCCGGCAAATAGGCCGGACAAGAAGTCATTGACGCGAATGGCCAGTGCCATGATGTCGTCGATTTCTTGCGGGGCGGCCCAGCCGAAGGCTGTGATGTGCTCTTCGGAAACCATTGGGTCATTGAGCGCGTCGGACTTGTAGTAAAACTCAATGATCGAGCGCGGCAACACTGTGCCTTCTTCGATGCCAAGTTTGGTGCAGAGCGATCCGGCAGCGATATTGCGCACCACGATTTCCAGCGGGATGATCTCGACTTCTTTGATCAGCTGCTCGCGCATATTGAGGCGGCGGATGAAGTGAGTCGGGATGCCGATTTTGTTCAAATGCGTGAATATGTGCTCGGAAATGCGGTTGTTCAAAACGCCTTTGCCATCGATCACTTCATGCTTTTTAGCATTGAAAGCGGTGGCATCATCTTTGAAAAACTGGATGAGTGTGCCGGGTTCTGGGCCTTCATATAGAATTTTGGCCTTGCCTTCGTAGATGCGGCGACGACGGTTCATTGCTTTTCCTGACTAAAATTTGGTGTGCAGTGCAACAAGATACAGGCTCGTGGTAGCGGAAACGGCCCTAGACCTCAATTGCCAATTGGTTTTGCGCGCGGCTTTTGCACGGTCCATTCGCCTGTGCAAGCATTTTGACACATAAGATTGGCATTTTCCCGCACTTTCCCTCTTTTGCTTTGCCTCAGGCTCACCTAAATGAGATGTGAATCACGTCCTTAAACATCCGGAGCATTTAAATGGCTGATATGAATGATCGCAAAGACGCTTTTGAAAATAAATTTGCTCATGATGAAGAGTTGAAGTTCAAAGCGACTGCCCGCCGCAATAAGCTGCTCGGACTTTGGGTTGCTGAGAAGAATGGCAAATCGGGTGCAGATGCGGATGCCTATGCCAAAGAAGTTGTGATGGCTGACTTTGAAGAAGCGGGTGATGACGATGTGTTTCGTAAAGTGCGTGCTGACTTGGCCGCCTCGGTGTCTGATCACCAAATTCGCAATGCCATGGACGAGTTGATGGCTGAGGCCATCGATCAGATTACGAAGAGCTAATCATATCTGCGCAAGAAAAATGAAAACCGCCTTCGGGCGGTTTTTTATTGCCGGTGGCGTTAAAAGCTGATTGTGTTGTGTTCATAAGGAGTTCGCCATGAACCTGAAGAAAAAGATTCAATCTGGTCAAACACTTTTTACTGCATGGTCAACCATACCCGACCCAATAACCGCCGGAGTATTGGCGTCTTCGTCCTTTGATGCCGTTACCCTTGACATGCAACATGGTGGGCACAGTGATGATAGCATTTTGCGTTGCGTGGGGCCGGTTATTCAAAATGGCGCGCATGCCATTGTGCGCATACCAATTGGGCGCTGGGATATGGCGAGCCGCGCGCTGGATTTTGGCGCTGAGGCAGTCATTGCCCCGATGATCAACACCATCGACGATGCCAAGTTGTTTGCCCAGTCCATGAAATTCCCGCCTGATGGCGAGCGTTCTTGGGGGCCGGGAAGGGCAATGGCGCTTTACGGTCACACAGACGGCAACCGTTATTTGAAGGCTGCCAACAGTGAAACGCTGGCCATTGCGATGATCGAAACCATGGAAGCCGTTGCCATCGCTGCCGATATCGTGGCGCTTTCAGGCATTGATGGTGTATTTGTCGGTCCATCGGATTTGTCAATTGCTTGGAGCAACGGTGCGTTTGTCGATTCGCGCCATGCGGGCATGGATGATATGCATCGGAAAATAACAGGGTATGCTAAAAAGGCAGGCAAATTTGCTGCCTCTTTTGCGCAAGATGGTCCACACGCCATACACCTAGCAAGTTTGGGCTATCAGTTGCTGGCGATCAGTGATGATACTGGC
>JBGTAU010000242.1:0-7834 GCA_041749675.1 Rhizobiaceae bacterium
GCCCGCAAGCGCGGCCCTTGACCCGTCCTCCGGGACGCGACCGCTGATGTGAGGTCACGAGAAAGCATGGATTGAAGGTATGGCCGCTGCGGCTGCACCGCCTGTGCTTTCGACCAAAGGAGCTGTCATGCAAACCTCTCATTCGTTTCGCAAAGTGTTTCAGGGCGTCGCCACCCGTTACGAAATGTTCCAGATTTTCAACCGCCACAGCGAGGCGCCATTTGATGAACCCCGCCATTCCGGTTCGATCTATGCCGGTGAATGGTTCGAGATCACCGAAGCCGATCATGACTATATGTTCCAAATCCTCCCGCCCTTATTTGTCCGGGGCGACCTGTTCGCCATGCGCGAATTCCAGGCCGGCAATGTGACGAGTATATTTCTGGCGCTGACCATTGATGATGTTTGCCGCTGGTTTCACGGCTATTGCGATCTCGCCGATAAGTGCTCTCCCGAACGCCTCCGCGCGGCGATCATTGAACGCGAATCCCATCCTGTCCGGGCGATGACGCGCGAGGAGCGGTTGGAGCACATCTGGAGCAGCACATATGGCGACTACCGCGGCTACGCGGGTCAGCGGTTTGCGCCTTCCAAGCGCGGAGAGCGCACAGTTCTTTACAGTGGTGGCGTTCAGGGGATGACGCTCAAACTGCTCGATGAACTCAGCGATGACGAAATCGCCGCCAAGCTGCCGGTGCAGTTGCGCTTCCTACCGGAACTGATCGCGGCCTGATCTACCACGGCGTCCTGCACAAGCCGGGGCATCAAGTCCAATCCCCTCAAATCCCGTCTATCAAACTCTTCGCAGGCTCTGCCTCGAAGCGTGATGGTGTTCGCTTTTCAAAGGAGTTTAATCCATGTCGCTCGACCCTTTTACCCTTGATCTCTTCGGCAATACCGCCCTGTCCGGGTTTGGCCTGTCGGCCTTTCCGGTTGATAACAGGGAAGATGATCGTTTTGATGATGACGACCATCCCACCACGCACCAGACACCACAGGGCGCGCTCCAGAAACGGGTGTTCGCACCCGTCGATGAAGCCCGCAATTTCCGTCTCGATGGTAACCGCAACCTTGCCAAATCCTGGAAGGACCGCGCCCGCGACAATCTCGCCGCCATCAAGCTGGCGGCGCTGATTGAACGCGAGCAGCGATGCGCAGATCCCGAAGAGCAGGCGCAGCTGATCCGGTTCACCGGCTTTGGCGCATCAGAACTTGCCAATGCCTGCTTTCGCCGTCCGGGAGAGGCGGAGTTTCGCAAAGGCTGGCAGGAGATTGGCGCAGAGCTTGAAAGCGCGATTGCCGCAAGCGATTACGCCTCGCTTGCCCGCTGCACCCAATATGCGCATTTCACGCCGGAATTCATTGTCCGAGCAATGTGGAAAGGGATTCAACAGCTCGGATTTCGGGGAGGGCGGGTGTTGGAACCGGGGATTGGCACCGGTCTGTTTCCTGCGCTGATGCCGGAGACACTTGCAGACCGCGCTCATGTCACTGGCATAGAATTGGACCCGGTCACGGCTGGAATTGCCCGGCTACTACAGCCGCGCGCCCACATAATCAACTCCGACTTTTCCTCGGCCGAACTGCCGCAGTATTACGATCTTGCCATCGGCAACCCGCCCTTCTCCGACCGGATTGTCCGCGGCGATCCGGCATTCCGCAAACTTGGTCTCCGGTTGCATGATTATTTCATCGTCAAATCCATCGACCGCTTGAAACCTGGCGGGCTGGCCGCGTTTGTCACTAGCTATGGCACAATGGACAAAGCCGATGCACGGGCGCGTCAGTATATCTTGGGAATGGCGGATTTGATCGGCGCGATCCGGCTTCCGGAGGGCAGTTTTCGCGAAGATGCTGGCACCGATGTGGGGGTGGACATATTGTTCTTCCGCAAGCGCCGCGCGGACGAGGCGCCGCGCAACAAGATCTCGCTTGATACAGTTGAAGTGGCAGAAGCGAACGAGGATCGCGCCGCCATCAAAGTCAATCGCTACTTCTCTTACCATCACGAAATGGTTCTCGGCACGCATGATCTGACAAGCGGACGTTTTGGCGATGGCGACACCTATGTTTGCCGCCCGAAGGAAGGGTCTGTTCTCGAGGACGAACTCAGCTTCGCGCTTACAAACCTTCCGGTGGGAATTTATGACGGCGAGCCAGAAGTCATTGACGCAGGTTTTTCCGAGAAGACGAATGCCGCCGTTGCGGCCGTTACCGCTAATGGCAGCAATATCCGCGAAGGCAGTTATTTCATCGGCAAAGGTTCTGTCCTGATGCAGATCGTGGACGGTCAAACTCAGGCCGTCGCGATTAAATCCGCCCGCTCGAAAGATGGCATCTTCGCCAAGCATACGCTGATTATCCGCAAACTCATTCCGGTCCGTGATGCCGTTCGGGATATTCTGCGCTGTCAGGAGAGCGACCTACCTCACGCGCAAGCCCAAGTGCGGTTGCGCATAGCATGGTCTAGTTTCGTACGAGAATTTGGACCGATCAATTTCACCTCCGTCTCAACGACCACGGATGAAGAAACCGGCGAAGTGCGCGAGACGCACCGCCGTCCAAATCTCGCGCCCTTCCTTGACGATCCCGATTGCTGGTTGGTCGCCTCGATTGAAGATTATGAGCTTGAGACCAATACGGCCAAGCCCGGACCAATATTCACCGAACGTGTGATTTCTCCGCCTGCGCCGCCGAACATCACATCGGCACTCGATGCGCTTGCCGTGGTCCTGAATGAACGCGGCCATGTCGATCCGGATCATGTGGCCGAACTGCTGCATTCTGACACGGAGAGCGTCATCACTGAGCTCGGCGCTGCCATATTCCGCGATCCTTCCAATGGCGCGTGGCAAACGGCGGACGCCTATCTATCTGGCGCTGTTCGCACCAAGCTCAAGCTCGCTGAAGCCGCCGCCGGGCTCGATTCAGTGTTCGCCCGCAATGTCGAAGCTTTGCGCGAGGTTCAGCCGGTTGATCTCAAACCCTCGGACATCACAGCGAGACTTGGCGCGCCTTGGATACCGGCAGCCGACATTGTCGCCTTCGTAGCGGAGGTCATGGATACTAGCATTGTTATCCATCACACGCCGGAACTCGCCTGCTGGACGGTGGAGGCGCGTCAACTTGAATATCTGGCTGCTGGAACATCCGAATGGGGCACACATCGCCGCCATGCCGGATTGCTGCTCTCAGATGCTCTGAACTCGAGCATTCCGCAGATATTCGACACAGTGCGCGACGGCGTTACCGAGCGGCGTGTTCTCAATTCTGAAGCGACGGAGGCCGCCAAGGAAAAGCTCGCCAAGATCAAGACGGCGTTTCAGGCTTGGATTTGGACAGATCCGGACCGCACCGACCGGCTGGCGCGGCTTTACAATGACCGTTTCAACAATCTTGTGCCTCGTCATTTTGACGGGGACCATCTCCAGCTTCCAGGCGCCTCCGGCGCCTTTTCTCTGTATAGACATCAGAAGCGCGTGATCTGGCGGATCGTCGCGTCAGGTTCGACCTATATGGCCCATGCCGTTGGCGCGGGCAAAACCCTCTCCATTGCCGCTGCGATCATGGAACAGCGTCGGCTTGGTCTTATCAACAAGGCCATGCTGGTCGTTCCCGGTCATTGCTTGGCGCAAGCTGCGCGGGAGTTTCTGGCGCTCTATCCCAATGCGAGAATCCTCGTCGCTGACGAAAGCAACTTCGTCAAAGACAAGCGTCATCGCTTCCTTTCACGTGCTGCAACAGCCAATTGGGATGCGATCATTATTACCCACTCGGCCTTCAAGTTCATTCCGGTCCCGACCGCCTTTGAACGGGAGATGATTGCCGGTGAACTGCAAGCCTATGAGGACCTATTGCTGAAAGTGGATCGCGAGGACCGACTGTCTCGCAAGCGCATTGAGCGCATGAAGGAAGGTCATGCAGCCCGGTTGGAGGCCCTGACGTGCCGCAAGGACGATCTTCTCACCATCTCGGAACTTGGCATTGACCAAATCATAGTCGATGAAGCGCAGGAATTCCGCAAACTGTCCTTCGCCACCAATATGACCTCGCTGAGAGGCGTGGACCCAAATGGCTCGCAGCGCGCTTGGGACCTGTTCGTCAAATCGCGGTTTCTGGAGATTAAGAATCCGGGCCGTTCGCTGATCCTCGCTTCGGGCACGCCCATAACCAACACGCTTGGAGAAATGTTCACTGTCCAGCGCCTGATGGACAATGAAGCGTTGCAGGAACGCGGCCTGCATGAGTTTGATGCATGGGCATCAACCTTTGGCGATACATCGACGACACTTGAACTTCAGCCCTCAGGCAAATACCGGCCGGTGACGCGCTTTGCCGAGTTTGTGAATGTACCGGAGCTGATTGCCATGTTCCGCTCTTTTGCCGATGTGGTGCAACCCGCCGACCTTCGCCAATATGTGAAAGTGCCGTCGATCCTTGGTGGTAAGCGCCAGATCATCACGGCAGAGACAACCTCCGCCTTCAAAACCTATCAGCAAACGCTCGACACACGCATCAAGGCAATTGAAACCCGCGAGGGAGCGCCAAAGCCCGGCGATGATATTCTGCTCTCGGTCATTACTGACGGAAGGCATGCGGCGATTGATCTTCGTCTTGTCGCAGATGGTCATCATAATGAGCCTAGTAACAAGCTCAATCTCATGATCGGGAACATACTTCGCATCTGGGAAGAGACCAGAGATCAGAAGTTCCATCGCAAGGACGGCAAACCGTTCGACCGCACAGGCGCCGGTCAGATGATCTTCTCCGATCTTGGCACAATCGCTGTGGAGGCTACACGCGGCTTCTCCGCTTATCGCTGGATACGCAGTGAACTCATTCGGCTCGGCATCCCGCCTTCGGAAATCGCCTTCATGCAGGATTCCAGGAAGTCCGAAGCCAAACAACGCCTGTTCAATGAGTTCAATTCCGGCAAGGTGCGCGTTCTCATTGGCTCTTCCGAGACCATGGGAACTGGCGTCAATGTGCAAACGCGCCTTGCTGCGCTGCATCATCTGGATGTGCCATGGCTTCCAAGCCAGATCGAACAGCGGGAAGGGCGCATTGTGCGACAGGGCAATCAGCACGAGGAGGTCGGTCTCTATGCCTACGCGACGCTCGGCTCGCTCGATGCCACCATGTGGCAGAACAATGAGCGCAAAGCGCGGTTCATCGGGGCGGCGCTGTCGGGCGATACCAGCGTTCGAAGATTGGAGGATCTCGGGTCCGGTCAGGCCAATCAGTTTGCCATGGCCAAGGCCATTGCGTCCGGCGATCCACGACTGATGCAAAAGGCGGGACTGGAGGCTGAAATTGCCCGACTTGCGCGCCTGCACGCCGCCCATGTTGACGATCAGCACGCCATCCGCCGCCAAATCCATGATGCGACTAAGGACATTGAGCTTTCGACGAAACGCATTGACGGCGTCGGCAAGGACTTGGAACTTCTCGTTCCGACACAGGGCGATGCGTTCCGGATACTCGTCAAAGGTAAGACTTTCACCGAACGCAAGCTCGCGGGCAGGGCGCTCATGTCGGAAATTTTGACGCTAGTTCAGCTCCGCCAAGAAGAAGCACTTATCATCGCCTCGATTGGCGGATTTGACCTTGAATTCGAAGGCAAACGCGTTGCCCGCGAGGGCTTCCAATACACGACCATGCTGAAACGCACCTGTGCGCGATATGAAGTTGACCTCTCAATGACAGTCACTCCGCTTGGCGCGATCTCACGGCTAGAGCACGCCCTGTCGAATTTTGAGAACGAACGGCAGGATTATCGCCGCCGCCTAAGTGAAGGCGAAAAGCGGCTTTCCACTTATCAGCCAAGGCTCGGCGAGACATTCGCATTTGAGGGCGAGCTTGAATTGAAGCGGGCGGAGCTGGCTGAGATTGAAACCAGCCTCGCCGCGAGCACGGACCAATGCAATATATCAAATGTTGCCGCTACCGACGAGGCTGGCGCGTTGATAGCGGCCTGATGAGACTTCAATAGCGCGTTGTGGTGAGGGAGCAACGTCTTGCACGATCACATATGAGTTGAAAAATTTGCTCCAGCCTCATGTCGTCAAATCCATGACCTGAAAGAGTTTGTGCAATATCACTCGCTGTTTCGAGCACTGCCTCCGAAAGTTCGCTGACACGACGTCTAATGATAGGCAGACCAAGACCAGAATCTTGTGCAAATGCGGCCCATGTCCTGGTATTTATATCTTCAAGTACCGCCTGTTTGCCAATCTTCATCGCTAATTTTGGTGAAAGATCGGGATAGTAAACGGTCGAGAGTAGGTCATAGAGTGGCGCTAAGCGCGGACCTTGTCGCTCGTATAGTAATGAGAAATTTTTGCCGTGTGCATCGGCGTTTCCCACTATTAGGTTAAATATTGCAGCATCCAGCAATTTAAGAACGTCTTGGGCAGGGCGCGCTGAGATGCGCCGCAATAAGTCAAAACAGTCTCGAAACGAAGGGCCACCTTCACTGGCATATTTGATCTCGGAAGGTACGGCCAACGCTTGGCAGAAATCCTCTTGGTGAAGTCGTTTTATGGTGCCTTGATCGTTCGTTTCGCGGTCATACCTCTCAATAAGAAGAAATGTTCGTCCGGCAATAATTCTTGGGGTCACATTTGCCACATCAAGTTCGACGGCCTTAGCTAGTCGCATCACGAACGCTTCGTTTTCTGTGGTAGCGCCAAACCGGCTGATTGGAGGCTTTAGGATATGTGTCGTCGGTTGACCTGGCAGCGCGAGTGCAGGCATTGCATCAACAAGTATAATGGGCAGTTTGGATTGTGCCCCGGCAAGCGATAGGCGTAACTCGCCTTCACCTGCCAATAGAGGTCTTATTGGAAGTGTATCTAAGACCCGGATAAGCTCGGCTTCACTTAATGCTGGGGGATGTGCAACTGGGCGGGGTTCTTGTGGTAACGCGTCGATCTGTAATAACTGTAGTGCTCCGGCAACGTCGCCCCCTAGACGATGAAGCAGGGCAAAATCATTTCCTCTTGAAACCCCTAAGATCTTTGCAACGGCATCGCGCTGCGACTCCTCTGGGAGAAGACCGCCAAAAAATGGTCTGCACTCACGCCGCGAAAATGCATTTATTTGTTTGGGCAGCGACGCCGACAATTGCGGTGCATTGTCGTCTTCAATCCATTCTTTGGCATAGGAAAACCCAAGCTCACCATGCTCGTCTTGCGATAATTGGCCAACGATCCGTTCATCCCACCATATGTTGAGTAGCTGTTTCATGGGTTTGGCGGGCTAATATCGAATGTGCAGCCGAGCGCTTGCAACACCTGCAGTGTCTTACCAATTTGCGCTGTTGGCTTTCCGGCCTCAAGATCGACAATAAAGCGCACGCCCACACCTGCCGCTCCTGCGAGCTCGTCTTGGCGTAAATTCTGAGCGTTTCGCGTTGATTTGATCAACGCGCCAATGTCAGATGAAGTAAGGGTACGTGTTTTCATGATTTACCGTTCGGGAATAAATGCAGACATTTAATAGAAAAGTCAACCAATATTCCCGAGCGGGATATAATGTGAGAATTATATAATTTATAGATATAAAATTACCGTACGGTAAATCAACTATCTAGTTTCAATGTAGCTTCAATTGCCGCAGCGCATCATCTACAACGCTCATGTCTCTACCAACATGCACACCGTCCCCGTTACCCGCCGGGTAATATCCGGGCAGATCGACAATGATTTTTTCACCCTTGTAGGAAACCTTATACGGACGAATGTCTCTTTTGAGTGGTTCCCCAGTCTCCGGACAAATCATCGTTTCGGGAAGCAATATTTCCTTGGTAGCCATTTTTATCTCTCCTTGAACC
>JBGTAU010000243.1:0-6566 GCA_041749675.1 Rhizobiaceae bacterium
GCTGATTAAGAGTCAGCTGCTCTACCAACTGAGCTACGCACCCACACTGCCGTGCTTTTTAAAGCCGGACGAGGCGCTGTATAGACATTGATACCCACCCTGTCCAGCGCTGTTCGGCTAAATTTCGTCAATCAGGCAAAAACAGCTTACCACTGGCTACTTTAACAGCGTCGCCAGAAATTGTGGCAGCTCGTAATATGCCGCCTTCCCCATCGACACGAAGGCCAATGTGCGAAGGACGGCCCATTTCGAAACCTTGATGAACGGTGAACCCATGTGTACCCGTGTACAAAGCTTCAAAATTCCATACCGCTCCTGAAAATGCAGCAACAGCGGCGCCGGTGGCTGGATCCTCCGGCATCCCATCCCAAGGCGCGAACATGCGTGCTCTAAATGTCGATGTGCTGTGACTAGGATCTAGGGCATAGATATAGGCAGCCGCGATTTTACCTTCGCGTCGCACATCAAGTTTGAGCCATTCCTCAGCCTTTAAGGAAAGCCGCCCAAGGACGGAAACCTCTTTGACCGGAACCATCACAAAGGGAACGCCCGCGCTCCAAGCCGAGACGACGTGGCCGCCAAAGCCAATGTCATCGACGTCTAAGCCCAATGCCGCCGCTACTTTGGCAATCGGCTCGTCAAATCCTTGCTGTTGCGAAAGCCGCGGAACCTCAAATAGAGAATGTCCGCGATATTGATCGGCGCTAACAATACAATGCACAGGCCCTACACCCTCTTCCAATATGACGCTCGAATTTGCTCCCAAGCTGCGATGAGCGGCAACGGCAATCGACCCGCCAATAGTCGGATGTCCTGCAAACGGCAGTTCACCAATCGGCATAAATATTCGCACTTTTGCAGAGTGCTGCGCATTTTCCGGCGTTTGAATGAAAATCGTTTCCGATAAATTGAACTCGCGGGCAATCGCTTGCATTAAGGTATCGCTCAGGCCATCGGCATTCAATACAACAGCAAGCGGATTGCCGCTCAAAGCCGCATCGGTGAAAACATCATAGATCATATAGTCAATCACACGCATATTGTGGCAAGCCTTCTCAACATGGACAAGATTTAATTTGTATTCTCATCGCCAGTGCCCCAATTGCAAATCAAACTTCTTCATACGTTTATGAGCGAAAATTTATGGATCAATTGGTCAACAATCCGACAACAACAAAACATTCTGACGATGCCGAACTAGCATCGATCAAAAAAGCGCTGAACCTTGATACACGTGGAAAGCAAAAAATTGGTCGCCGCAAATGGCTGCGCTTCGTTTTTCTCGCGGCGCTCATCGGCGGCGGCGCTTATGCTTACCAATATTGGGCGACGCAATCTGTTACCAAAATCGTTTATTCCAGCGAGCCCGCAACTATCGCAGACTTGATCATTGAAGTCAGTGCGTCCGGCACACTACAACCTTTGACCAAGGTCGATGTGTCATCCGAACAATCCGGCGTCGTGCGCGAAGTAAGTTTCAACGAAAATGACTCCGTCAAAAAAGGTGACGTTTTAGCGATCCTCGACACAACGACACTATCTGCACAAGTCGAACGCGCAGAGGCTACTGTCACCGCCTCAAAAGCGCGCATAGCCGACGCTAAAACTACCTTGCGTGAACTCGAACAGACCTTGGAGCGTGCAAAAAGCTTAAAGTCTCGCGGCACGCTTTCTGTGCAAGATTTAGAAGGAGCCGTCGCCAAGCGCGACCGTGCGGAAAGTTCCGTGCTAAGCGCTGAGGCTGATCTTGCGGTGTCTGAAGCGGAGCTGCGCGTGCAGCAAGCTGGCCTTGCCAAAAGCACAATCTATGCGCCCATTGACGGCATCATCTTAACGCGCGCGGTGGACCCTGGCCAAACAGTCGCCGCCTCGCTGTCAGCACCCATATTGTTTGTAATTGCCGAAGATTTGCGTCGCATGAAACTGGAAGCTGCCATTGACGAGGCAGATATTGGTATGGTCGCGGATGGCCAAAAGGCAAAATTTAAGGTCGATGCCTATTCAGACAAAGTCTTCGATGCCGACATTACGCAAATCGCCTTTGCCTCTCAAACCACCGACAATGTCGTGAGCTATGAAGCACAGCTTGGTGTGAACAACGATGATCTATCATTGCGCCCCGGGATGACCGCCAATGTTGATATCATTGTGCGCGAAGCAAATGATATACTCACCGTTCCCAACTCAGTATTTCGCTATCAACCCGCCGTTACCGAGGCAAAAAAATCGCTCAGTCTAACGAGCCTATTTATGCCACGCTTTCCAAAAACGCCTGCAAAGCAAGCGCCGAAAGCTGCCGCTGATGGCTCTCGTACCGTTTATGTGCTGCAAAATGATAAGCCAGTCGCCACTCAAGTTAAGACCGGGTCAACAGACGGAAGCAAAACAGAAATTCTCTCGGGCCTGAATGAAGGTGATAAAATTATCGTGTCACAATCTACGGCAAAGGCCAACTGATCAATGCCCGCCCCTTTTATTGCATTTACTGACCTTTGGAAAAGCTATGGCGAGGGTGAGGCCCGTGTCAACGCGCTGGCCGGTGTGAACTTGACAATCAATCGTGGCGAGTTCGTCGCCATCATGGGGCCATCTGGTTCTGGAAAATCCACTGCCATGAACATCATCGGCTGTCTTGATACGCCAAGCGAAGGCACCTATTCATTCGCCGGCCTTGATGCTGGCCGCCTCGATCGCGAGCGCCGCGCAACACTGCGCAATCACTACATCGGGTTTGTATTTCAAGGCTACAATCTGCTCGCACGCACCAGCGCTATCGACAATGTTGAACTGCCTCTCATCTATCGCGGTGTTGGACGCGCGGAACGCCGATTGAGAGCCGAGGAAGCCCTTGAACTGGTGGGTTTGTCTGACCGTGTCACCCACACGCCTGCGGAACTCTCCGGGGGCCAGCAACAGCGCGTAGCCATCGCGCGTGCCATTGTGACAAAACCTACCCTGTTGGTCGCAGATGAGCCAACGGGAAATCTCGACACCGCCCGTACGTACGAAATTATGCACCTATTAGCACGCCTCAATGAGGACAACGGCTTGACCATCGCTATGGTCACGCACGAAGCAGATGTAGCGCAATATGGCCGCCGCATTGTGAAATTTGTCGATGGCAAAATCGCTTCGGACGATGTTATTCATAGAAAGGTAGCCTGATGTTTTTTGAAACGGTTCGCCTTGCCTTAAGCTCCATTCGCCGCAATGCGTTGCGCTCATTCCTAACACTACTCGGCATCGTTATCGGCGTTGGCGCCGTGATTGCCATGATCACGATTGGCAATGGGACGACGCAAAAGGTCCGCGCTGATATTTCGAAACTCGGCAGCAATCTTCTGACCGTGCGCTCGGGCCAACCCGCATTGCCAGGCTCAACAGGCGCAAAAGCACGCGACTTTGTACAAAAAGATGTCTCTGCACTGAAAGCCAATCAGACCAATGTAAAAGCCGTTTCTGCTACAAGCCAAAAGTCACAACGCATTGTTTATGGCACAGAAAGCTTGACGGCGACGGTCACTGGCACGGATCCTGACTTCTTAATCGTACGTGATTGGCTTATCACCGAGGGCCGAATTTTCACGGATCAAGAAACACGCGGTGGCATTGCAGTTTGCGTCATTGGGGAAACGGTACGTAAACAATTCTTTGGCACAGGCGATCCATTGGGCACAATCATTCGCGTCGGACGTGTCAATTGCCCAGTCGTGGGCTTATTGGAACCAAAAGGAACGTCGGGATTTGGCCAAGATCAAGACAATGTGGTGCTCATGCCGTTAGAGGCATTCCAACGCCGCGTGTCTGGCAACAACGATGTTCAAACGATTTATGTTTCAGCGGAAGACGCCAGTTCGCCTAGCGAAGTTCAAAGCCGCATCGAACTCGTCATGCGCGACATTCGCAAAATAGGCACGGACGAAGAAGATGACTTCAATGTGCGCGACCAAGCGCAAATGGTCACCGCTATGACGTCAACTATGTCGACCATGACCGGCATGATGAGCGCCATCGCGGGCGTCAGCCTGCTGGTCGGCGGCATCGGCATCATGAATATTATGCTTGTGTCAGTGACCGAACGCACCCGCGAAATTGGCATTCGCCTTGCTATTGGCGCGCATGAACGGCACATTCTGACACAGTTCATTGTCGAGGCAACTGTGCTCTCATTGATTGGAGGCTTGATCGGAATTGCGCTCGGCTTAAGTCTGGCAGCGCTCGCATCTTATTTGTTTGCAATTCCCTTCCAGCCATCACTTTCGGTCATCCTTATGGCCGCTGGTTTTTCCGCAATGATCGGCTTGGTGTTTGGCTTTTTCCCCGCATTGCGCGGCGCGCGCCTTGACCCCATCGAGGCTTTGCGACACGAATAGCGGACACTATATGGATGTCGTTTTTTGATGGAGAGCAACATGTCCAGACTTTTTGCACTTTTCGGTGTCACGGCTATTTTAATGGCGGCAATGCCAGCCTTCGCGTGCGATGAAACCACAAGGGCGGCGATTAAAAGCTTTGAATGCGGCGACAATTGTTATCTGACAATCTCTGGCAGTGACAATGTCGAAGTTACAGGACTGTGCTTAGCTGACATGTGCAACGCTTGGAACGAACAGGCAGCAATGCCAGATGAATTGATTGGCCGCGTCATCGAAGTGAAATCCGGCATTGGCAAGCAATATGATGGAGCTGGCAATCTCATGGGTGATTTTCCGTCGTTTGAAAAAATCTTATTCACCACGCCTTAGAACCCAACGACAATAACTCTGCATGTAGCCCGGCATCTTGTCCGAAATGTCAGTTAATTTGGCAATCACGACCACAGCATCAATTTCTGGAACGTCCTGTAACGCGATATGCTTGTAAATGTCGTCCGCCAATTCATTGCTGGTCTTATTCGACACAAAGCGCTGAAATATCGCCATAAAACGTCTATTGCGAAACGCAGTCAGCGCACCATCACTCTGCATTTCTGCAAGATTTAACCCTGTCTCCTCGCGTAGTTCCCGCACCATGTTACCGACGGGATCCAGTCGCCCATCCAACACATCGTGTTCATCAAACATGCCTGCTGCAAAATAAATCAAGCCGCTGTTGACGGTCGTGGTCGCCGAGCGCACCGCAATCAAATGCCCTTCGCAGCTTTCAATCGCGGCCAGAGGAAAAACATGATATAGATCAGTCTCGCTTTGAAATGGAGCATTGCCGCGCCAATGCATAAATGACGCGTAATCCAGCTCCACAGCTTTGCCAGCAAGGCGCCCTTGCTCTAAGTGCAGTTCGGATTGGAGAAACACAGTTCCATTAAACAAATGCGGATTGGCCAGACAGCGCTCGCGCCATTTTGCAGCTATGAGGGCTTCGTCACGCGTGAAAGTCAAAGGCGCGATACCACCACAAAAAAGTTGCAAGCTATCGACCGATATTGGCGTATCTTCAGGAACCAATTCTTCAATAGTCTTAGACATGAAAGGTCATAGCGACAGGGCAATGATCGCTGGCTTTAGGCCGATCCCAACCAACGCGAGGATAACGATCAGTATTTTGTCCAGCTGGAAAAAGTGTGCGATAGGGTTGCCCTTTGCGAATGATGTCCGGCTTGGTGGTTGAGTTGCGATTTGCCAAGGCAGGCGAGGCCAACATATAATCAAGCTGGCATAAATGCCGCTCCTCCGGACCCCGTGTGTGATAGAGCGTCCAACGTTCCAACGGATCACGCCGCGCCACAAGATTTTCGCAAAACCCATCAGCCAACAACACATTGAGCGCACTGACCGGATCGTCTAAAACCTCAAAATCATTCCCACCGCGTCCATTGTCACGAATGTTGATCTTCTGCTGGTAGTCATTGAAATCGCCGCACAGCAGCCAATTGTGATTATGGGTCTCACCTTCGCCAAAACGGTTAGTTATAATATGGCGGATTGCTGTTGCCTCCGCCACGCGCACCGGCATCGTAGCAGTTCGCCCATCCATGCCATTTCGTGGGCCGCCCATTGATTTCAAATGGGTCACAAAAAGCGTCAATGGTCGCCCGCCAATCTTCAATTCCAATTCCAAGCAATCGCGCCGAAAAACTTTCTCCTTGGGGCCAATGCCAAGTCCGGCGATACCGGCGTTGAAAAGGCCAAGCTCTTCAAAAGTAATTCCGGCATGGCTAGTGACCCGCAGACATTCAATCGCCTCCCCGTCACGCGTGGTCTCTCGCATCATCACCGCCACATCAATGCCGCGGCTGTCATTGCCCTCAACCATAAATTTCTGGCGGTAACCGTTGCCAACCATTTTGAATAAATAGCCATATTCAAATGCCTTCAGCACTTCGATATTATCAACTTCTTGCAAGCAAAGAATATCAGCATTGGTATCAGCAATGGCCAGCGCGGTCAGCTGGCGGGTATCATCGGCCAGTGCAACAACTCTTGCCTGCTCCAATTCACGATATTGCCGCTCTTCATGAATGTCGAACAGCAACAATGCGCGGTCCATATTCAAATCATTGCGAAATCCGGTGAAATCAAACCGGCGCATTAAATCTTCAGCGTTAAAAGTCGCGATGCGCACGGACA
>JBGTAU010000244.1:0-6655 GCA_041749675.1 Rhizobiaceae bacterium
TATCGCCCAGCCTCCACTGTATAAGGTGATGCGTGGTAAGTCGGCTTTGTATCTGAAAGACGAGCGCGCGTTTGAAGGCTATCTGATTGATCAAGGCATTGATGATGCGCGGCTTGAATTGGCGACCGGCGAAGTCCGCGCTGGCCAAGACTTACGCGCTGCCATCGACGACGCGCTTGGCGTGCGCACGCTGATCAACGGCCTGCATTCACGCTACAGCCGCACGGTCGCTGAACAAGCCGCCATTGCCGGTGCGCTCAATCCAGCAGTCCTCGTTGATACGGCCCGCGCCATGGCCGCAGTTGAAGAGGTCGCCCGCCGTTTGGATGATGTCGCCGAAGAAACCGAGCGAGGCTGGACCGGCCGCATCAACCCATCCAACGATGGCGGCGGCGGTTTGATATTTGAACGCATCGTGCGCGGCGTCAAAGAAGTTGCCCTGCTCGATGCAGCCTTGATCGGCTCTGCCGATGCCCGCCAGCTCGACCGCTATTCCGCGCGTCTCAAAGAGATTTACTCAAACCGCCCGAAACTCATCCGCAAGGAAGTCTCCGAAGTCATCTCCGGCCCGATGAAGCTGCTCGATATCGTCTTCACCACGGGTCGCAAGGGCGTGACCATGCAGCGCTACAAAGGCCTTGGCGAAATGAACGCCGAGCAACTCTGGGAAACCACGCTCGATCCCAACGTGCGCTCGCTGTTGCAAGTGAAAGTCCACGACGCAACAGATGCCGACTCCTTGTTCTCAAGGCTGATGGGCGACGAGGTTGAGCCGCGCCGCGAGTTCATTCAGGAAAATGCGCTGAGCGTGGCGAATTTGGATGTGTAGCTAGCTGCCGCGCAATGCGCTGGGTTCGTTTCCCACATCTCTAAATCACCACCCGTATACTCGCGCCGGTGTTCCGACTGGCGCAGGAGCTGATTGTCCAATCATTGGTTTCCACTATTTCTTTGACCATAGACAGGCCAAGGCCGCTGCCATCAGCGGCGTCGCGATCCCGATCAAGGCGCTCGTTGCGCAGCAAAGCTTTTTCAAACTCAACGCCTTTTAAGCCGGGCCCAGTATCATGCACTTCCACAAAATGGCCGTGCCCATTACGGCGAAATGCGATAATGATGCGTCCTTGTTTGGTGTACTTGATGGCGTTGGAGACGAGATTGGCAACGACGCGCATCAGCGGATAGCCAGCGACGCTGGTATCGGGCGCGGCCAGAACCAGACGCAATTTTAACCCTTTCGCCGCTGCTTCGGCAGAAAACATATCGTGAATGCCGCGTAGCACCTCGTGAATGCCAGGCTCCGTCTCAGGAGGCGCTTCGCGGGTCGGGCCATCATCATGCGCACGGCCATTAAGCCCATCGTGCTCATTTTCCGCCTGCAGCTTGTGGTCCACCAAGCGCTCAGCAACCAAGCGCTCCATATAAGCCAGTGCTGCATCCACTTGAGTGGCATCAGTGGCATTGCCGGACAGTGGATTGATCAGCTGGCGCAGTGATAGCCGCAGCGCTTGCATGGGCTGGCGCAAGTCATGAACCGTGTCTTTCACGCTCTCTTCTTGCCGCCGAAAATTATCCGACACCAACGCATAATTGCCTTCCAGCGCCGCCAAACGCTGACTGAGCGAAAGACTTGTTTGCACTTGGCGAAGATTTTCTTCCACCGCGTATTGCTGCATTTGGTTATAACGGTCAAAAATGGCAAGACCCATTAACAGAGCCTCGAAAACAAGCGCAATGCGGATGGTGTCGTACAGCGTAATGAACGACGCTTCGAAGCCAAATACGTTTCGCGCAGTGAAAAGACTGGCCGGAATAAACACAGCAATCCACGCGAAAACATAAAAGCGTACTTCGCGAAAACGCGTGCGCGCCGCTACCAAGCCAGAAACAAGATACGTCAACGTACTCACTGACAGCATGATGACGAGGAAGCGTTTGAGCAGCTGCGGATTTGTTGACCAAAGCACGACGTCAATCAGCAATATGGACGCGATGACCGTTATCAACACGCGGTGCATGATTGGGTGATACCGCGCTGTTTGCAAAATCGTCATGGCAAACAAGCCGCCGAAAATCATGACGCCTGATCCGGCGACCACCGAAGCCATAGTGTTAAAGCGCGGAAATTCGGACCAGATATGTTGGAACGCCACACCGTCGGAGTGGCTGACAAACAGGAACATCGAAATGAGGTAGCCGGCAAAGGCTGCGAAAACCGCTTGGCGCAGAACCACGAGCGCCGCACTCACCAGTGCGAACATCACCAGCATCATGCCATAAAAACCGTAGCTTTTTGCCTGACTGATGTTTGCAATTTTCGTAAAACTGGTCGGCGTTTCAATCGACATGGATTGCCGAGAGGAACCTTGCGAATAATAGGCTAGCACCAATGTTGCAGCTTCGTTCGGTTCAAGTTGAAAGGGCACAACCAACTGCGGATAATCCACTGGCCGTGCATCGAATGGGCTGTCTTCGTATAAGTTGAGTAGCGTTTCGATCGTACCGTCAGGGCGAATTTTATAGAGCGCAACTTGTTGCATGAAATTGGCATGAATGGAAAAATTCCATTCATCTTGCGCATCTGTCCCGTTGATTACTGGAAGGGTCAGCCAAATTTTTGCCGCCGTATAGCCAAAATCTGGCACGGTTGATGGGAGCGGCTGCATCGTTAGCTTTGATTGATCCTTAAAATCCTGCGCACGAAGTTGCCATGTTGGATCAATAATGTATTCAATATGCTTGCTAAGCTTAGCCATGTCGCTCGGTCCTTTAAGGACCAGTGGGTTTTGGATGGTTGAGGACCAAAGCAAAGCGGGGGAGTAGACGATGAGCACAACCAGCAGCACGACCCGTGAGATACAGCGTCTTGCCGCGTGCCATCGATGAGCACTCAACCAAAGCATCGGATACTGATCGCGGATGATCATGCCTTTGTCTCGTGGGGCCTTGCTAAGGCGCTGGTCACAATTGAAGGCGTTGACATCGTCGGCTCCGTCACAAATGGGTTAGATGCGATTGTCCAAATTCGAAAGCAGCAGCCTGACTGCGCCATACTTGATTACAATATGCCGAGTGCCAACGGAATGGAAGTCTACTTGGAAGCCAAGCGTTGGTCGCCGCTTACGCGTTTTATTCTACTGACAGGCACAGCCATGCCGGACACCATTCGCTCTTTCGTTGAGGCGGGTATTCACGGCATTTGCCTTAAAGACTGCACAGAAGATGAAATTCTTGGTGTCGTGCGCAAAGTCTTATCAGGAAAAACAGCGATCGGCTCCAGTGCGCAACAGATCTTGAATGCGACCAGTGAGCCGTTATCCGTGACGGACCGTGAACTGGCTGTCTTGCAAGCTATCGCACGCGGTCATACCAACGCGAGTGCCGCCGAACTGCTCGGGATCAGTCCTAAAACAGTCGATAGCCATCGCACTAATTTGATGCGAAAGTTCCATGTAAATTCTTCTGTCAGTCTTTTACTCGCAGCAGTCCGTGCTGGCCTTTTGGACCCGTCAAGCCTTCATTAAAACCCATATTAAGGCATGACCTTACGGAAATTCAGGTGATCACCTGATATCCCTTGTACCCGTATTTTGATGAAGTGATCCCACAACTTGCGCTGGGAGAGCATCATGGATTATTCAACGGTCTTGCCTTATTTCATAACAGTTTTTGTCTATGCTGTGGCACCAGGGCCTTTGATGGCCGTGTTGATCGTGCGCTCGCTGGGTTCAGATTTTAAAGGCGCAGGCGGGTTTGCGGTGGGCTTATGTGCCGGCATGCTGATGGTCGCGTGCGCGGTGGCAGTTGGTGTTGGCGTTTGGGCCAAATCGAGCCCGGAAATGCTGTCTTTGATCAAATATTGCGGCGTAGCTTATCTCCTTTGGCTGGCATTCAAAACGTGGAATTGCCATGAAAGCGCTGAATCTGATAAAACCCAAGTCGGCGGCCTGTTTGGCTCCGCGCTTGCTGGCATCGCACTGTGCGTCGGCAATCCTACTACGCTTTTGATGTACTTGTTGATGGTGCCGATCATTGCACCCACTGGCGTTACCGGCATTGACCAGCTGGCCTTGGTGCTCGTGGTCACGTTCGCAGCGGTCGGCGGTGTATTTTTTGGAACGATTTTGCTGGCCCGACAGCTCAACAAAATCATCGCAACACCCGCCTCGTCGATCCTATTCAGCCGCATCACAGCAGGCACGATGGCCCTCACATCGGCATGGATACTGGCAAGCTAAGGCTCGAAACGACAGTTTTTGCGCAAACGGCATCGCTCACCCTTATTTCACAAGCCTGTGTTCAATACCGTCCAAGCAGTGATTGGCAGTCGCCTCGCACTTACGCTAGTGTCTGACAAAATCGGATATCGAATGCATGGCAGACATCACCAACACATGGCTCGACAGGCTCGGCATGTATATTGCCGGACGTGTTACGCGCGAGTCTTCAGGTTATAAGCCCTTCACGCCTTCTGATCCTGATACGTTGATGCGCACGCTGCAGCCGGGCGATATTCTTCTGATCGAAGGCAATCAACATCTCTCCAACGCGATCAAATATCTCACTCAATCGACATGGAGCCATGCCGCGCTGTTTGTCGGCGATGCGCTGCCGCAAAGTTCGGATGGGTTACCGCGCCCGCAGCTTATTGAAGTCGTGCTGGGCGATGGTTGCATCGCCTCGCCGGTTGCCAAGTATCAAAGCTACAATACCCGCATTTGTCGCGCGGTTGGCCTCACTGATGAAGACCGCCAAAAAATCATTCAATTTTGTATCGACCGGCTGCACACCAAATATGACATGCGCAATGTGTTTGATCTGGCGCGTTATCTTTTCCCGACGCCGCCGGTGCCCGTGCGCTGGCGACGGCGCATGCTTTCCATTGGCTCGGGCGAGCCGACGCGGGCGATCTGCTCAACGCTGATTGCGCAAGCCTTTCAGACGATCAATTATCCCATCATGGCCGAGGTGACACTGGCACCGGGTCGAACAGCCGCGCAGTCCGATTTTGCGCGCCGCGAAATATTGCACGCGCGGCACTATTCGCTGTTCACCCCGCGCGACTTCGATGTGTCGCCCTACTTCAAAATTATCAAACCGACCATTGAAAGCGGCTTTGATTATCGCGCGATCGAATGGAGCAAACCAGACTTCGACCAGAAAACCTAATTGCGATAAGCGGGCTCTTCATCATCTAGTATCGCTTTGAGTTCACTCAAATGACGTTCGGCTTGACCGGGGTAATCTTCAATCTCTGAAGCTGTTTTCGATGCCACTTCATGGCTGAGCACACGTAATTTTTGGCCCGTTTGCAGCGCACGAATATAGTTCTCAGCCGCGCGTTCAAAATAGAACAGACGGTTGAACGTATCGGCGACATCCGCACCGATCACCAGCACGCCGTGATTGCCCATGATCATGACGCGTTTCTTTGGGTCAATCAGCATCGCCGCACAGCGTGCGCCTTCGTCTTCAAAAGCCAACCCGCCATAATTATCGTCAATCACCACGCGCTCATAAAACATTGCTGAATTCTGGTCGACGGGTGGGAGCGTTGAGTCGGCTAATGAAGCCAGCACAGTCGCAAAAATCGAATGCACATGCATCACGCATCGCGCATGTGGGCAGGCGCGGTGGATGGCGCTGTGCAGGCCCCACGCTGTCGGGTCCGGCGCATCGGGGCCGTCCATCGTTGATGGATCATTGGCATCGAGTAGCAACAGATCGCTCGCTTTCAGCCGCGAAAAATGTCGCTGGTTCGGGTTGATCAAAAACCGCGTTCCCGCGTCATCTACCGCCAGCGAAAAATGATTGGCCACCGCCTCATGCATATTCAGCCGCGCCGTCCAGCGAAACGCTGCGGCCAGGTCGACCCGTTCTTCATAATAAGACAAGTTCGTGCGCAGTTGGTGTACGGTCATGTTGAAATCTCCCAAGCTTCATTGGAAGCACATATTGCGTGCGCTGTCACGCTTTTGCGTTTTCTCAGCCACCGTTGATCACAGCATCAACGACAGTATAGCGCTCTTGCCCGCTGTTGATGTTGATGAAATACTCATCGCTAACCTGCCGGAAGCTGAATGCCCTCACGCCTGACATTGGGCGTACTTGTCCTTGATTAAATTCAAGCACACGCTTCTCGCCATCCGGCAAGGTGATAAACACTGTCGCGAGATCTTGTCCGCCGCGCACCACGCCAAATGCGCAACTGGTCACTCTTGGAAATCCGGCTATCGCACAATCGACGTCGCCTGTGGCATTAAAATTTGTGCCCGGCACAAGTGCATCATCTGTCTCGAGACCCAGTCTAGCGGATTCCTGCAAATAACGTCCGTTGACCCAGCCGCGCTGTGCTCTGTTCTTTGGGTTTTGCACCTCACACCACCGGCCAACTGCGTACGTGCGGCATCCAAGGTTCTGCAAGTTTGTTCCATTGGGAAAGCGCGCGATCAATGCCGCCGTGCTTGAAGGGGCAACCCTCATACTGAGCGTATCTCCTCGGTTCAAGCCGGTCACTGCATAGAAATCTGGGCCGCCATCGTCGGCGACACCTGGATCATCAACCACAACATCTGGCCTTGGCGCTGCAGATTCGCGTAAAAAACGCCCGTTTGCCCAGCCACGTTCTGTTGCTTTCCTCGGGTTTTGCAGTTCG
>JBGTAU010000245.1:0-7206 GCA_041749675.1 Rhizobiaceae bacterium
TGCCAAATTCTAGCGCATCACAGGTCAGTCCGTGGCCAATTGAAACTTCTTTGAGGTTGGGAATAGCCACACATAGCGCAGGCAGATTGGCAACTGTCAGATCGTGTCCAGCATTGATATCAAGTCCAGCCTGAGTCACCAATAAAGCTGTTTTTCGCAGTATTTCCAGCGCCTTGACGGCCTTTTCGGAATCATCATTGCAAGACCCATATGGACCCGTATAAAACTCAAGTCGATCAGCACCCGTCGCTTTCGCCGCCGCAATCGCCCGTGCATCCGCATCCGGATCAGCAAACAGCGAGACCCGCATATGCTGCGACTTTAACCGCTGCACTACGTCACGCAGAAAATTGCCTTGGCCCGAAAAATCCCAACCATGATCAGACGTTGGCTGGCTCGGATCGTCTGGCACGAGAGTCACTTGCTCTGGTTGGTGTTGCTCGCACAGATCCAAAAAATCCGACGTCGGATAGCCCTCGATATTAAATTCCGCATGCGGAAACTCATCATCAATCAACGCCCGGATCGGCGCTAAGTCCGAAAACCGAATATGCCGCTCATCAGGGCGCGGATGCACAGTCAGCCCGTGCGCGCCAGCCTTGAGCGCAATGCGGCCAAGATTGATAAGGTCCGGCCAAGGCAAATCACGGCGGTTACGAAGAAAGGCGATGGCATTAATATTGACAGATAATTTTGCGGTCATGCGCAAACTTTCCACGAAGCAGAGGTGAGATCAATCCAAAAAATCAGCGCAAATTTATCAAATATCTTGAACAATCAGCGCACCACCGTCAGCCGCTCTGCCGCCCGCGTCACCGCGGTATAAAGCCAGCGCTGGCGCATCTCTTTGAATGCATAGCTTTCGTCAAACAGCACCACATTGTTCCACTGAGAACCTTGCGCCTTGTGCACTGTCAAGGCATTGCCAAAATCGAAATCATCATAACGTTTTTTTGTCTGCCACGGAATTTCAGTATCTGGATCTTCGAACTGTTGCTTGAGCAGTTTGATTTTAGAAACACTGCGGCCCGGCTCATCATCTTCCGGCGCAATCAAAAGATTGATACCAGGTTTTATGGTTTCCTTTGACGACGTCATTACCTTCCAAAGCGACCCGTTGAGCAAACCCTTCGCGGGATCATTGCGCAAGCAAACCAGCTTATCGCCGGCCTGTGGAATATCAGCGGTGAAACCTTTGAGCTCGCGCAAACGCTGATTGTAGCGCCGCCGCGTGCGATTGGTCCCGACCAACACCTGATCCGCATCCAGCACAAGGTCTTGCGTCACATCGCTTTTTGAAATGACCTGCGTGGTGCCATAATCACCAATCATGAATTCGCGGCCCTCACGTACATCCATCGCCAATCGAATAATCGGATTGTCCCGCGCTTGGCGATGAATTTCGGTGAGCAAATGGTCCGGTTCGTGATCGGTAAAAAAACCACCCCCCGATATCGGCGGCAATTGGCCCGGATCACCCAGCACTAAAATGGGCGTACCAAAACTCATCAAATCGCGCCCCAGCTGTTCGTCCACCATGGAGCACTCGTCGACAATAATCAGCTTAGCCTTGGCAATCGGGCTTTGCCTGTTAAGCGTGAAGGTCGGCGTCATCGACGTTTTGCCAGTCGTCTCGTCTTCCACTGCCTCTTCGCCTTTCGGGCGGTAAATAAGCGAATGAATGGTCCTCGCGTTTGCCGCGCCTTTGGAGCGCAGCACTTGCGCGGCCTTGCCAGTAAAGGCAGCAAACTGCACTTCGCCGCCCACGTCTTCAGCAAAATGCCGTGCCAATGTGGTTTTACCCGTTCCTGCATAGCCAAAAAGCCGAAACAACGGCGTGCGCCCATCGCGCAGCCATCGCGAAACGGATTTCAAAGCATCATCTTGTTGGGGTGAAAATTGCATGGCACCGATGTGGCAGGATTCGCCCCGCCGCTCAAGTGCATCGGGGTTGAATGGCGATTGTAAGGCTCTTTCAACCTATATGTATTATGTTCACCCTATGACCGTCACACCCAAGACCCACATCACGCGTGCAATTCTAAGCACCATTGCCTTGTCTGGCGTTTCTAGCCTATTTCCAGTTGCTCGTGGTCGCGGAGTAATTTTCACGCTCCATCACGTGCGCCCAAAGAATGCTCAAGCATTCGACCCCAATGCGCACTTGGAAATCACGCCTGAGTTTCTTGATGAAGCCATCACTGTCGCAAAAGCGGCCGGCCTTATTCCTGTTCGACTTGAAGACCTGCCATCGTTGCTCGCCGATACCAATGGTTCCAAGCGCTATGTGTGCTTCACATTAGACGATGGCTATCGCAACAATGCAGAATTCGCCGCCCCAGTATTTCGCAAACATAATGTGCCTTACACAATTTTCATTTGCCCCGGCTTTGTAACGCGCACGCGCGCCCTATGGTGGGAAACAATCACTGCGGTATTGCGGCAGGAAAACAGCATAACTTTTAACTTTTCAAACGGGCTAGCAACAATCGATACCGCATCCATATCCGCAAAACAGGCAGTCTTCTCGCGCTTTGCCAATTTTGTAGAGAGCATCAATGAGGATCAAGCCGTTCATGCAATCGATGCCTTAGCACGCTCTGTTGGCATTGACCCGTTATCCATCGTGGATGCGGAAATCATGAATGAAAGGGAATTGGCTCTCCTCGCCACCGATCCGTTATGTACCCTTGGCGGCCACACAATGACACATTGCAATCTCGCACGTGTCGGCGCTGATCAGTTAGCACTGGAAATTACCAACTCTTGCAAACTTGTATCCGAATACGTGCAGCAGCCGGTCAAAACATTTGCATACCCCTATGGTTGGCAAAGAGCTGCTGGCACGCGAGAATTCAACGCCGCGGAAGCTTTGGGGCTCAGCGTTGCTGTGACGACTGTCCCCGGTGTTTTGCAAAGTGCCGACATAACCAATATAACCGCCTTAAAGCGCATTTCGCTCAACGGACATTTTCAAAGTAAGCGCTACGTCTCAGCCTTGCTGTCTGGCCTCCCCTTCAAGTTCCTCTAATCGCCTGCGACAGTTTCGCCCTTGAAATTACTTGTGAAATAATACATGTATTTTATATGCATATTTTTAGAAAGAACCAGCCATGGTTTTGAAACTACTATTTTTGCCGGGCAATATTGTCCTGAAATGCTTGGGCGTATCGGTTGAAGAGGACAGCGGTGTCATTCGCTCGTTCATCAATTCCATCTTCTGGGGCATCCTATGCCTTGCGATAATCTTGAAATACTTTCTCTAAAAAGCTGTCCAATGGAAACCAATAGAGCATTCAAAATCGACCCCCTGCCCGGCGTCACACGCGAGCAAATTTCTCAATTGGTGGACGTCTTTTATGCCAAGGTGCGCGAAGATGAGCGGCTCGGACAGATATTCAACACAAGGCTTGATGGCACATGGCCGGAACATCTTGATAAGCTCAAATCATTTTGGCGGTCAGTATTGTTGACGACTGGCGAATATAATGGTCGTCCTGTTCCTGCGCACAATCGTATCGACGACATGCGCTCAGAAGACTTTGCAACGTGGCTTTCGCTATTTGACCAAACCGCCGACAGTATTTTCCACTAAACAGATGCGGCATTTATTAAAGAAAAAGCACGACGCATTGCGCGAAGCCTATGGCTGGCGCGGTTTGGCAGCCCCTTTAACAATGCGCCGAACTGGCCAACCAATTAACTGCTAACAGTGTTTACAAAAACATTTGCCAAATTCACCGCAACACGCTTTTGTCAATTATGACAAATCAAGACTCACCTGATGCCCTTTTGCGGCTGGGGCCAAATTATCAGCCAACGCCAATCATTACCCTGCCCGATCTTGCTGCGCAGCTTGGTCTGGCCTCTATCCACATTAAAAACGAAGGCTTGCGCCCGCTCGGTTCTTTCAAATCGCTCGGCGGCATGTATGCGGGCCTGCGCGCGCTGGCGCACCATGCCCATGTCAACTCCATTGAACAGCTTGTAGCCACCGGGCCTCATCCGCACCTTCCGCCGCTAGTTTGCGCATCAGATGGTAATCATGGTTTGGCCGTTGCAGCAGGCGCAAAACTTGCCGGCGTCACAGCGCGTGTTTATCTGCCCTCTGCCGTTCCACAGTCGCGTGCAAACCGTATATTGAATGAAGGTGCTGAAGTGGTTTGGGTTGATGGCACCTATGAGACAGCCGTTCGTGCCGCAGCAGAGGCCGCAGACCGAGGTGACGGTCTTCTCATCGACGACACCACACATGAACTTGATTCACCCGTAGTTCAAGACGTCATGGATGGTTATGGCGTCATCGCCCGCGAAGTGCGTGATGAAATTAACGCTGGTTTTCTCCCACCACCAACGCATATATTTCTTCAAGCTGGCGTCGGCGGCTTTGCCGCTGCAATCGCGCAAGGTTTGGTTTCCCAGCTAGTGGCGCCCGCTAAAATCATCGTTGTTGAACCAGAAAAAGCAGCCTGCATCTACGCAGGTCTTATGGCTGGCAAAGTCGTTTTGTGCGACGGCTCGCTCGATACCGTGGCCGAAATGCTCGCGTGCGGCGAAGCATCTGCTCCGGCTTTGAAAGTTCTAATGGAGTTAGATGTTGATGCCATCACAGTATCAGAAACGCAGTTAATCAATGCGCCCATCCAACTTTTGGAGGCGGGCGGACCCAAATCCACACCATCCGGCGCGACTGGATTTGCTGGCTTGTTAGAGGCACTCGATAACAAAATATTGGCCAAAAAATTGGCACTCGATCCAGACAGTCGCATCCTCTTGTTTGCGACAGAAGGCCCAATTCCACATTAGGAATTTATTTGAGCGTTGGCCAAAGACTAAGCACCAACAATAGTGCCATAGTGATATTAAACCACTTCAGCCGCGGTGGAACCGATAACCACCCGCGCAGCGATGAACCAAATCCGGCCCAAACTGATACACTCGGGCAGTTTACGACCGCAAAAACGAGCGCAACGAAAAAGACACTCCAATAGAATGCGTCAGGATTTGTGTACGTCGCCATTGCCGTGATGGCCATCACCCAAGCCTTCGGATTGACCCACTGAAACGCCGCCGCCCCGAGAAAAGTCATCGGCTTTGCCCCGGTTTTCACATCCGACAGTTCATGCGTATTGGCAATTTTCCAAGCAATATAAAGAAGATACCCACCGCCCGCGAATTTGAGTGCCGTGTAGAGTAATGGTACCGTTTCCAAAATGGCACCCAGACCAAGACCTACCGCCAGCAGCAACACAAAAAATCCAACACTGATCCCAAGCATATGAGGAATGGTTCGGCGGAACCCGAAGTTCACACCTGAAGCAAACAACATCATATTGTTCGGCCCCGGCGTAATAGAGGTCGAGAATGCTAGGCCCAATAGCGCGATGAATGTGGCGGTATTCATGACGCTACATGCCCTTTGCGCCGCGTCCCATCGCTGCAACGCCAGTACGGCACACCTCGATCAAACCAAGCGGTGCCATGACTTGAATAAATTGGTCAATTTTGCTGGGCTCGCCCGTTACTTCAAAAACGAAATGTCCCGTGTCCGCATCCAAGACTTTCGCCTCAAACGCCTCAGATAGCTTCAATGCTTCGAGCCGAGAATCGCCAACGCCGGCGACCTTCACCATGGCAACCTCCCGTTCCAATGGCTTGCCAGTTCCCATTTCCTTGGCAAGAACCGACAAGTCAGTAACTCTATGAACTGGAATAATCCGCTCCAACTGATGCTTGATCTGATCCAAAATATGCGGCGTTCCGCGCGTTACAATTGTGATCCGAGAGAGGTGTTTGGCATGTTCAGTTTCTGAAACAGTCAATGAATCGATATTATAGCCACGGCCAGAAAATAGCCCTATTACACGGGCCAACACGCCCGGCTCATTGTCCACTAATACTGACAGCGTATGCGTTTCAGGCAGTTCTTTTTCTTTGACAATGAAATAGGCCGAGCCGGATGGTTGTTTTGCAGCGTTCATGATTTTGATCCTTACACCAGTCCCTTGCCGCTGGCATCAATTGCATTAGCAACTGCCTCGTCGGTGGCTTCATCGGGTAGCAACATTTCATTGTGCGCCTTGCCCGATGGGATCATCGGAAAGCAGTTGGCGAGCGAAGCCACTCGGCAATCAAAAATAACTGGCTTCTTCACATCAATCATTTCTTGAATGGCAGCATCCAAATCTGAAGGTTTTTCGCAGCGAATACCATGGCCGCCATAGGCCTTTGCCAGCATCACGAAATCTGGCATCGCTTCTGTGTAGGAATTCGACAAGCGATTGCCATGCAGCAATTGTTGCCATTGCCGAACCATGCCCATGTACTGATTGTTCAGAATAAAAATCTTGACCGGCAAATCATACTGAACCGCACAAGACATTTCCTGAATGCACATCTGGATCGATGCGTCGCCCGCAATATCAATAACCAAACTGTCACGGTGCGCCACCTGAACACCCACGGCTGCCGGAAATCCATAGCCCATTGTGCCAAGGCCGCCCGAAGTCATCCAACGGTTTGGCTTATCAAAATGATAAAACTGCGCCGCCCACATTTGATGCTGGCCAACTTCCGTGGTGATGTA
This sequence comes from Rhizobiaceae bacterium, assembly GCA_041749675.1. Classification (GTDB taxonomy): domain Bacteria; phylum Pseudomonadota; class Alphaproteobacteria; order Rhizobiales; family Rhizobiaceae; genus JANMEX01. The sequence goes on from JBGTAU010000245.1 coordinate 6,587, forward strand.
TGTGTCTAAATGTTTGGTATTTTCATACAGGCGCTCAATCGCATATTGCGGCATGATCACATCGCTGTTGGCGCTATACGCCAATGAATTGCGCGCGCGCCACTTGTTGAGCTGCACCCACCACGTCGCCAACGCCTCACGATTCACTTGTTTTTTAGAGGCCTTGATCTCCTCAATTATCACCCTCAAAATGCGCGTTACATCGCCAATGATCGGCACATCGACATGTACAACTTTGTTGATCTGCGAGGGGTCGATATCAATATGAATCTTCTTTGAATGCGGCGAGAATGCATTCAGCCGGCCTGTGATACGGTCGTCAAAACGAGCACCAATATTGACCATCACATCGCAATCATGCATCGCCATATTGGCCTGATATGTGCCATGCATACCCAGCATACCCATCCAGTTCTGGCCAGTTCCAGGATATGCGCCAAGTCCCATCAAAGTCGATGTGATTGGAAAATCGGTCAATGCCACCAACTCGCGCAACAACTGCGCAGCCTCTGGCCCTGAGTTGATGACTCCGCCGCCAGAATAGATAATCGGGCGCTTTGCACCCATCATCAAGTTAACAGCAGAGCGAATGTTGTCCATATCGCCGTCTAATCGCGGCA
>JBGTAU010000246.1:0-2404 GCA_041749675.1 Rhizobiaceae bacterium
TTGATTTTGAGCGCATCGGCTCTAACAATTTTTAGCAACAAATACGGAACCACCGCTTTGCCTTTATGGATTTCAATTACACTTGGCGCAGCGTTTCTCCAAAATATCCGCTCGTCACTGCAAAAATATTTGAAAGGCCGCATGGGCACAACGGGCGCAACGTTTGTGCGCTTCGGGTTTGGCATGCCGTTCGTGTTCCTGCTGGTGGCGGTGTTGCATTGGCATCTTGGCTACGCACTGCCGCCAATATCGTCAAAATTTATGGGCTGGGTGGTAGTCGGCGCACTCAGCCAAATCGCAGCAACGTTTTTGCTTGTTCACTTGTTTTCCTATCGCAACTTTGCGGTCGGCACAGCCTATTCGCGCACAGAACCGGCACAGGCCGCCTTGTTAGGATTGGTCCTGGTGGGAGAACGCATCAGCCCGTCAGCGCTATTGGCAATCGGCATCTGCGTTGTCGGCGTGATGCTTATTTCCGTCGCAAGAACGGAGCTCACAATAAAATCGCTGTTCACATCGCTCGGACAGCGCACTGCGCTCATCGGATTGGTTTCCGGCGCTGGCTTTGGCCTGTCCGCCATTTCCTACCGTGCGGCGTCATTGGCACTGGGCGGTCCCAACTTCGTCATGCAGGCGGCTGTGACGCTGGTTGCAGCAATCTCATTCCAAACTTTCGTGATGCTGGCTTGGATCATTGTGCGCGAACCAGCAGAACTGAGAAAAATCGCGGCAGCTTGGAAACCCTCGTTGATTGTCGGGATCGTCGGGGCCAGCGCCTCATTCGGCTGGTTCGCAGCCATGACGCTGCAGAACGCGGCAGTCGTTAAAGCGCTGGCGCAAGTGGAAATGCTGCTTGCGTTCGGCACGACTGTGTTCTTCTTCAAGGAACGCATCACAAAATTGGAAATCGCCGGTTGCTGCTTAATTGCGTTCGGCGTTGTTGTACTACTGGTCGGGCGTTAATCCTTATTTGCCAATGCGTTTAGCCAAATCTTCATGTCCCTATGCAACGTTGGGAGCACTGTAGTGCGGACTTAAACCCATGACCTCATTTGCAAAACGCCTCTCAAGGCGCACGTTTATCCTCTCGCTGTTGTCTCTCGCAGCGTTCAAACGCTTTTATAGTGATCCTGAGAAAACGGTTTTGAACGATGAAGGCGACAGCATCGTTCTGTCCGGTAATTGGCTCCTTAAAAAGAGCGATTTATCGTGATTTTTCAAGACATTGAGAGCTATCGTACCTCTAGATTCAAGGCCAAAGCCTGCATCATCGGCACCGGCCCGGCCGGAATGGCTGTCGCATTGCAGTTGGCGCACAAAGGCGTCCCAGTCGTGATGCTTGAAGCGGGCTCGGATGAAATCACGACCGAAAGCCAAGAATTCTACCAAGGCAGTGTCGATGGCGACTACTATTTTGACTTGGATACAACCCGCATACGCCTCTTAGGCGGCTGCTCAAACCATTGGGCGGGCTGGTGCCGTGTGATGGATGCGCATGATTTTGACAAGCGCTCATGGATCGAAAACTCCGGCTGGCCAATCTCGCGTGCTGATATCGAGCCCTATTTTGATGTGACACGTGAAATGCTGGATCTCGTGCCGTTTCGCCCGAATATGCCAGTCAGTGACGACATTGATTGGGTGCAATTAATCAAAAGCCCAGCGGTTCATGTCGGCGTTAAATACCGCAGCGAGTTAGATACTTCCAAACTGATCGCCGTCGTATTGAACACGATGGCGACTGATTTAAAGGGCGACGGCAAGCGCGTCACATCTGCCAATCTGTGGTCACAAGGCAAGTCTGGCGGCACGATTGAGGCGGATCATTTCGTGGTTTGCACAGGTGGTCTTGAGAACTCACGCCTTTTGCTATGGTCAAATCAAGTGTCCAATGGCGGCGTGGTTCCCCATGCTGAGGCGCTCGGCAAATATTGGATGGAACACCCGCAATTCGAGCCGGCCGTAACTCTTTTGTTCGATCAGTCTGCATTTGAATGGGATGCCCAAAACGAGGCGTTTTTTTCCCCTACACCCAGCGCAATGGAACGCCTTGGTATTATGAATTTCGGCGCGCGGGTTATTCGCACGCCTTACCATGGCTTCAAAGGCTTGGTCGCGGATATGGCATGCTACGCGCCGTCAGTGTCTGAATGGGTCGCGGGCGGCTTTGGCGCACACTTGCGCTGCGCAGCGCAAATCTATCTCGGTTGGGAACAGGCGCCGGTTTCCAGCAACCACATAACCCTCAATCCGGATGAGCTGGATCCGGCAGGCGTACCCCGTATGGTGCTTCATTGGAAGAAGGGCGAACTCGAGCGCCGCACCATGGTGGAGGGCCTGAAACTTTTCGGCGAGACTTTGGCCAACAAAGACCTTGGTCGGCTGAGATTTGAAGACTGGGTTC
>JBGTAU010000247.1:0-1833 GCA_041749675.1 Rhizobiaceae bacterium
ACCAGCACCATGACCATGATCAACATGCCCCATGCGGCACGGGAGAACGATAGAAACGCGCCCAGCGAGACGATCAACAGCCCGAAAAAATACACCGGCATCATCGCCGCTTTGCCCTTTAGGACACAATGCAGCAACCAAGCGGCAGGCAGCATTAAAAAGGGGCCAAACACGTTTGGATCTTGAAAGCCGCCGCGCGCGCGATTGTAGAGCGTGAAAATATCCGCGCCCGGAAAGAGGTGGAAGTAACCTGCGATACCAAGCAAAGACGTGAACAGTGCAGCGATCAGATAAGCATTGAAAATAACCGGTAACATGGATTTGTCGCGTTCAATCACTGCTGCATAAAACACCGAGGTGAGCGCCAAAAATGTGGAGACAGCGATGTAAAGCGGAGCGTCTTTCAAATCGGGCATTTGCATCATCGAGATCATGCCACCGATATTGAATACGATAAAAATTGCCAATAGTGGCGCATTGCTGCGTGAAAGACGAAGGCCAAATAACGCCCACACCGCGATCATGCCAGTCATATAAAGTTCATACGGCGCTGGCTCATTGAGAACATAACCCGACAACAAAACGCCCGCGCCAAGTGCCAACACTTGAATAAGCCGATTGACCGCCCGTGCACGCAGCACAGGGTCAATCGCCTCAACAGAGTTGGCAATCGCGCTCAATATGCGTTCTCCGTGTTGAGGAGGCGTGAAGGTGTGAGAAACAGGATCTTCAGATCAAACAACAACGACCAGTTTTCGATATAGTATAAATCGAACTCTGTGCGCTTCATGATCTTTTCTGGCTCGTCAATTTCGCCGCGCCAACCATTGATCTGCGCCCAGCCTGTTACGCCTGGCTTAACACGGTGGCGGGCGAAATACCCTTCCACTACATCTGAAAACATCTGTTCTTTCATTTGCGCATAAACGGCATGGGGCCGTGGGCCAACGAGTGATAGATCGCCGCGCAACGCATTGAAAAATTGTGGTAATTCATCAATTGATGCTTTGCGGATAAACCGGCCAACACGGGTTACGCGTGGATCCCCCTTGGTCACCACTTTTTTCGCTAATGCATCGGATTGGTCCGTATACATTGAGCGGAATTTCAAAACATCAATGACTTCGTTGTTAAATCCATGGCGCTTTTGGCGAAAGAGTACGGGGCCTTTGCTATCAAGTTTGATCGCAATCGCGGTCAACAACATAATGGGCGAAAGCGCAATGATACCGAGCACGCTGAAGACAATGTCAAAGGCGCGCTTGGCGACAGAATCCCAATCATTGATAGGTCGATCAAAAATGTCGAGCATCGGCACAGAGCCAATATGCGAGTAAGAGCGCGGGCGGAACTGCAATTTGTTTGAGTGCGCGGAGAGCCGAATATCGACTGGCAGAACCCACAAGCGTTTGAGCAATGTTAAAACTCGCGCTTCTGCGGTGAGCGGCAACGCGACGATCAGCATGTCGATGCGGGCAATGCGAGCAAATTCAATCAGCTCGCCTATGGTCCCAAGTTTAGGATAGCCCGCGACAACCGGCGGCGAGCGCACATCATCGCGGTCATCGAATATACCGCAAATGCGAATATCATTTTCCGGCTGCATTTCTATGGAGCGGATCAAGGTTTCGGCAGCTTTCCCACCGCCAACAATGAGTGCACGGCGTTCCATTTTACCATTGCGTGCCCATCGACGAATAATTTTCGCAAGGAAAAAGCGCAAAATTACCAGCGCAAAAAAGCCGGATACGAACCAACTGCCAAACCAAAATCGCGAGAATTCGTTGGAGATTTTTAAGAAAAATCCTATGAGCGCCAAAACCGCAAACACGC
>JBGTAU010000248.1:0-4530 GCA_041749675.1 Rhizobiaceae bacterium
TCTATGATTACCTTGCGCGCGTGGCGGAATGGACGGGCGGCGGCGATGAGCCTGACGGGGATGTGTCGTCATGAGCAAGCGTAAGAAAACCGTGATTGTTGACGCGAAAACTAGAGAACGGCAGACTATTGCGTCCAATCCAAAAAATACCGTGTGGGTTTCTGCTAACGCGGGTTCAGGCAAGACGCATGTGCTTTCTGAGCGCGTCATTCGGCTTTTGCTTGAAGGTGTTGAGCCGTCAAAAATTCTCTGTCTGACTTACACCAAGACGGCGGCTGCGGAGATGATCAACCGCGTGTTTGAACGGTTGTCATCGTGGGTGGCGCTGGATGATGCGGCGCTGAAAAAAGCGCTGTTAGTCATAGAAGAAAGGGAGCCCGATACAGCGCGTCTGCGCGCTGCTCGGACTTTGTTTGCGCGTGCTTTGGAAACACCGGGCGGTTTGCAAATTCAGACCATCCATGCGTTTTGTACCACGATCCTCAAGCGCTTCCCGCTCGAGGCCAATATCATCGGGCATTTTGAATTGTTGGACGATGATACGGATGTTTTGTTTCGCAAAGAGGCCAAACGTCGGATTGCGATTGAGGCCTATCATGGAGGTGATGAGGCGCTCAGCCAAGCGTTTGAGTATGCGCTGGATACAGCGGGGGAGCACCCGTTGGATGCCTTAATGGACGCGGCGCTTGCCGGGCCAGAGCGCAGTGCATTGCAGGCATTTTTGAAACTGCGCGAAGAAGGGGCAATTGCGCCAGATGTACTCATCCAGTTTGCGGGATTGGCGGCGGATGAGAGCAAGGATGATATCCTCAACCGTGCTTGGCCGCTCGTAAACATGCCGGTATCGGTGATGCAAGATGTGATTGCGGGTGTAAATGCAAAGACGGGCGTAACTATAGAAAAGTTTGCTAACGGTTTGTTTGAAGCACTCAATGAAAGCAACCTAGAGGCTCGCTTTGATCTTTTATTCCCTTTATTTCTGCTCGATGATGGCGCACCTAGAAAGCCCAAAAACTATAAAAACCATGTTGCTTGCTTTGAAAAAACTACTCAAGAAATAGCGCTAATAAAAGACCACGTTACACGCCGCGCGATGATCGATTTGTCTAACAGCGCCTACGTTTTGCTATCGCGTTTGACTGCCCTTCATACCAGCATGAAGCGCGAGGGTGGGTTTTTGGATTATGAGGATTTGATTGAGGCGACGCAGCGGCTGCTGCAGCGCGATCAAGCCTCTGCGTGGGTTCAGTTCAAGTTAGACAAAGGCATCGACCATGTTTTGGTGGACGAGGCGCAAGACACCAGTCCGCGGCAGTGGTCGATTGTGAACACTTTGACTGCGGACTTTTTTGCTGGCGAGACGGCGGCGACAAGCGAACGAACCCTGTTTGTGGTGGGCGATGAAAAGCAATCGATCTATTCGTTCCAAGGCGCACGGCCGGAGGTGTTTGCACAAACGGGTCGTGATACAGCGACCTTACTAAAACAGATCAATCGTCCGTATGAAAAAGTTACATTTTCACTTTCGTTTCGCTCGACGCCGGAAGTTCTAAAAGCGGTTGATTATGTATTTGCCGATACGTTTGCTGTTACAAACCTTAACGGGAAAGATGAGGCGACCACGCATGAAAGCATTCGCACGACGGAGCATGGCCGTGTTGAAGTGTGGGATGTCATAAAAGCCGATCAGGTTGAAGATGAGGGAGATTGGACACAGCCAGTCGATCACGCTACTGCGCCCGCGGTAAAGCTAGCGAACGATGTTGCAAATACTATCAAGGCTTTGGTGACATCGGAGAAAAACCCTGCAACGGGTGAGCCTATACGACCCGGTGATATTTTGGTTTTGGTGCGCAAGCGTGATAAGTTTATGCACGCCCTTTCCAAGGCTTTGAAGGATTTGCTGGTGCCGGTGGCAGGCGCGGATCGCTTGGTTTTGACCTCGCATATTGCTATTTTAGATTTACTTGCGGCGGCGCGTATTACGCTGCAACCGGATGATGATCTATCGCTGGCGGCGCTGTTGCGTAGCCCGATTTTTGGCATAACGGATGAAGCGCTAACGAATTTGGCGAGCGAGCGGCGCGGGGCTATCTCGCTGTTGGATCGCTTAAAAGAGCGGGCGCAAACTGACGCGGATTTGAAGCCTATCACGACCGATTTGCAGCGCTGGCGCGATGAGGCTGATTTCATTCCCGTGTATGAATTCTTCGCGCGTATTCTTGGGCGCGACGGCGGGCGGGCGCGGCTGATTGCACGGCTTGGCGAAGAGGCATCGGACATTATCGATGAGTTTTTGTCCTATGCGCTGGTGGCGGAACGCAGCGGGTTGCTTGGCCTTCAAGCCTTTGTAGAAAAGCTGACCCGCGCCGCCCCTGAGATTAAACGGGAGACTGGCGCAGAACGCAACGAAGTGCGCATCATGACCGTGCATGGCGCCAAAGGCTTGGAAGCGCCCTATGTATTTTTGGTGGATCCTGGTAGCAAGCCCGTTTCGAGCCATCACCGGGCCCCGCTGGTTTCATTTCCCATTACGATGGGAAACCGTGAGGTATCGGGTTTTGTTTGGATACCCAAATCAGAATTCGTAAACACCTCAGTAGAGGCACAAAATGCTGAACTGTCCGATCAGCAATTGGCTGAATATAAGCGGCTGCTTTACGTAGGCATGACGCGGGCCGAGGACGTGCTGATCGTTTGCGGTTATTGCGGGAAAAATCAGATAAAAGAGCCGACGTGGAGCTCTATGGTGCGCAGCGGGCTAGACGGCAAAGAGGGTGCGATCTTGCAGCCTCACCCTGTAACCGGAAACTCTGCGCTTTATTTTAGTTTGGGTAAAAGTCAGCCGATTGAGAAGTCGGGAGATGAAAAGCCAACGCCAGAAATTTTGGCGATGCCCGACTGGCTAGATGCAAAGTTACCACCATTGCGCTTACCGCCGCGACCCCTCACGCCATCTGGCCTAGGTGTGGCCATTGACCCGCATGCTGAAAGCAACAGGCTTTCGCCGGTGTTCAACACTGCCGCTAATCAATCCAATGCGGCACTAGAACGCGGGTCGGCGGTGCACCGGTTGCTGGAGGTATTGCCAACGCTGGCCGTGGACGAGCGCCAAGCGGCGGCGACCCGCTATCTTTCGCGCAAAATTCCTAGTGAAGATCACGGAGCGCTGATTGAGAAAATTTTTGCAATATTAAACGATGCGCAGTTCGCCGACGTATTTTCCAGTGGGTCGAGAGCTGAGGTGTCCATCGGCGGGCAGCTTCAATTGGGTGGAGAGAAGCGCAGCATCAGCGGCAAAATTGATCGGGTGGCGGTGACGGACGAGAGTGTTTTGATCGTTGACTATAAAACCAACCGACCAGCACCAGATCGCCCAAGCCAAGTGCCTGATAGTCATGTCGCACAATTGGCCCTTTACCGTGCGATTTTAGCGCCGCTCTATCCGGGCAAAATTGTCAAGGTAGCGCTTATCTACACGGAAGGTCCACATTTTGTGAGCCTTGATGCCGCACGGCTGGATGCCGCGCTTGAAGCACTCACCGCTTCGTGAAATCATGACACTTGAATGCGCAGTGAGTCGCGCTTACATGAAATTTGAAAATTTAAGACCGGTTTAATCCGGACAGGAGAGAAGAATGGCGACTGTTAAAGTTGATACTAAGAATTTCAAATCCGAAGTGCTGGATTCCAATGTGCCAGTGGTTGTGGATTTTTGGGCTGAATGGTGCGGTCCGTGCAAAATGATCGGACCTTCGCTTGAAGAACTATCAAGCGAAATGGCTGGCAGCGTTAAAATCGTGAAGGTCAACATCGATGAAAACCCAGAATTGGGTGCACAGTATGGTGTGCGTTCGATCCCAACACTGTTGATTTTCAAAGCAGGCGAGCGCGCAGATATCAAAGTGGGCGCAGCACCAAAGACTGTGCTGTCGTCTTGGATTAAGAACGCCGCGGCTTAATTATCAATACAGATTGACAGATTACCCGGCCCTCGTGCCGGGTTTTTTGTTGGTCGCAAACGTTGCCCGAATCATCTAAAATCAAAACATGGTCTTTGGCTTTTTGCGCTCCGCTTTGAAGAAAACACCCCCTCTTTCCTTTGAGCGCGAGCATCAAGTGGGGGATCGCACACTGCTTTTGAAGGTGGTGGAAAGCGCGCGGGCTAGTCGGTTGACTTTGCGCATCGATACGGGTGGGCGCGGCTTAAAAATCACCGTGCCGCATGGGCTGCCGCCGCGCGAGGTGGAGAGTTTTCTCACGCGTCATCAAGGCTGGCTTGAAGCGAAACTTGCTAAATATCCGGACAAGCCAAAACTGCGCCCCGGCGTAAAATTGCCGGTGCGCGGGGTCAACCATCTGATCTTGCACGAACCATCCAAGCGCGGCAGCGTGGAGCAGGCGCAGGACGAGGATGGGCCTTATCTTTTGGTGCATGGCGAGCGCACAGGACTGGGGCGGCGCTTATCTGATTTTATGAAAAAGCAAGCCAAGCAAGACATAGAACCGATGGCGCTGAAGCTGGCGCTA
>JBGTAU010000249.1:0-4254 GCA_041749675.1 Rhizobiaceae bacterium
GGCGCTGGCCTATGCAGAGTTTTCCCGCTGCCGCGCTCGCCTCGTTCATGCCCGCGCCGAAATCGCGACTTGTGCCATTTCGGGCGCTGTGGGCACCTTTGCCAACATTGATCCTTACGTCGAAGAGCATGTCGCCAAGGCGCTCGGCCTCAAGGCTGAACCTGTGTCTACGCAAGTCATCCCGCGCGACCGCCACGCCATGTTCTTCGCCACACTTGGCGTCATCGCCTCCAGCGTCGAGCGCTTGGCAATAGAAATCCGCCATCTGCAGCGCACTGAAGTGCTCGAAGTCGAAGAGTATTTCGCACCGGGCCAAAAAGGCTCCAGCGCCATGCCGCACAAGCGCAATCCGGTTTTAACTGAAAACCTGACTGGTTTGGCGCGCATGGTCCGTTCGATGGCGATGCCTGCGATGGAAAATGTCGCGCTCTGGCACGAGCGCGATATCTCGCACTCTTCCGTCGAGCGCATGATCGGCCCCGATGCGACCATTACGCTTGATTTCGCACTGGCAAGACTGACGACTGTTATCGGCAAATTGCTGGTTTACCCCAAAAATATGGAGCGCAATCTCAACAAGTTCAAAGGCCTCGTCCATTCGCAGCGCGTGCTACTGGCGCTCACGCAAGCCGGTTGCTCACGCGAGGACAGCTACAGCCTCGTGCAGCGCAACGCGATGAAGGTCTGGGAACAAGATGCTGATTTCTTGGAAGAATTGCTTAGCGATAGCGATGTGCGCAAACACCTTAGTGAGCCGCAAATCCGCGAGAAGTTTGATCTGGGCTATCACACCAAGCATGTGGATACGATTTTTGCGCGGGTGTTTGGGTGAGACTGGATTCTAGAAGTAGTCCTGACAAGTTTCAAGAAACAAACAGGATTCTTGCACCATGACAAACCGCCTCGCTAACAAAATCGCCATCATCTCCGGCGGCGCAACTGGCATGGGCGGGGCGGCGTCGAAACTGTTTGCCGCCGAAGGTGCGAAAGTCGGGATCATTGATCGCAACCCCGTTGCCGCCGCGCAAACGGTGCGCGAGATACGCGACGCGGGCGGTGAGGCGATGTATGCGGTTGCCGACGTTTCGATTGGCGCAGATGTGATCAGGGCTGTTGGTGAAGTGAATGCGGCGTTCGGCGCAGTCACGGTGCTATTCAATCATGCAGGAACCATCGTCGTGAAACCATTCCTCGACACCACAGAAGAAGAATGGGATTGGCTGCACGCGGTCAATGTCAAATCCATGTTCCACATGACTAAAGCCGTGCTGCCACAAATGATCAAAGCGGGCGGTGGGTCGATTGTGTGCACGTCTTCGATTTCCGCCGTGGCGGGAACACCTAACGAAGTGCTCTACGACACCACAAAAGGCGCGGTGCATATGTTTGCTCGCGCCATCGCCGTCGAGTTCCGCGATAAAAATATCCGCTGCAATGCCGTCTGCCCCGGCTTCATCCGCACCCCGCATGGCAACCGCGAAGTGGCCGAACTGGCAAAGCTCGGCGTCGATGTCTCCGACGCCGCGATCATTGCGCAACAAGGCCGCATGGGCGAACCCGAAGACGTCGCCCGCGCCGCATTGTTTCTAGCAAGCGACGAGGCGAGTTTTGTCAATGGCACGCATCTGTTTGTTGATAATGGATTTACGGCGGTTTAAGCGTTGCCTCGGTATCCGTGCGATGCGATTTTAGTCCGTTGTTTACCACAACCTGAATTCTTCGATTACACGTAAAACTATATTAGCCAATATGCTGCAACCTTCCCCGCATAACAAAACAGGGGAAGGCAAAATGTCTATTACAGGTAAAGCACAATTGTTTGTCATTGGGGCCATTGCAGTCGGAGTGGGTGTCTCCCAGGCGGATAAGACGATGAACTACATCGAAGTTGAGGCGGTAGTGACGAAATCCATCGTCGATTGCTATGTCAAAAGCGGCAATGATTTCATTGCCAAAAAGGGCACTGATGACATGGCCTATATGAACTGCGAAATGGCACCCTACGCTGCCGAACAGTTCGGTTTCAAGAAGGAAGCGATCCAGAAGCGTTCACAGTATGAATTCGCCTATGTGTCGCCGGTCGACGGCTCAAAACAAAAGGGCGCGGACAACAACGAACACGCCGAAATCAAAAGCGGCCAAAAGATCAAAATCTACGCCCACAAAAAAGAGCCGGGCAAAAGCCGGATGTAATTTTCCGGTCATTGACAGGAAAGAGGCCGCGCTCATCACGCGGCCTTTTTTAGTTCAGCCCGCCACCACCCTTACCTCAGTCCCCCACGGATCTTCCACCGTCTTTACCAAACCGGCTTTGCTTTTCAACTCAACCCAGCCCAACCCCGTGCGGTCGATGTCGCGTTTGCCGGCGCCTTTGGATTGCCAGACGTTAGCGCCGATGTGGTGGTGATAGCCGCCGGTGGAGAGGAACACGGCTTGGCCACCATAATGCGCGACGGTGTCGAAATTCATCGCTTCATGCCACCATTGTTCGGCCTCTTTTGCGTCCCCCACCCGCAAATGCACATGGCCGATCATCGTGCCTTCCGGTGCGCCTTTCCAGTCGCCTTTGGTGGGCTTGTAGGTGCTGAGAAGATTTTCAAAATTCAAACGCTCAGTGGCCATCTTCACATTTTTGCCATCCCAACCCCAGACATTTTTGGGGCGGTCGGCGTAAATTTCGATGCCATTGCCTTCAGGATCGGTAAGATAAATCGCTTCCGAAACTAGATGATCGGATGCACCATCGATTTGAAGTTGACCATCGATGGCATGCTGCGACCAACGCGCAAGATCACCGCGATCCGGCAACAGGAACGCCGTATGAAACAGCCCGGCAGAGCGCGGATCATCTTGACGCAGGGATTTGACTTCTTCAATTTCAAAGAAACCATCGCCGCCCGCGCCCAAGACAATAACGCCGGGCCGGCGCGAGACTTCCTCAAGCCCAACGACAGATTTGTAATATTCGGCAAGGCCTTGGGCATCGCGGGCTTTTAAGCCAACGCGGCCGACAGATACTGGTGTTGTTGCGGCAAATGAAACTTCGGTCATATTGACCTCCTAATTGTGAACAGGATGGGTATATGGACCTCATCATTGTTCACTTCAATTGCAATTTTATGCACAACTCGTATTCAAATACTGAACAAACGCGACGCTTGCACACAAACCGTGCCAACGCTATTTGAAGGGCATGAAAGTTTCAGAGCTCACAATACTCATCGTACCTGGATATTTAAACTCCGGTCCCGATCATTGGCAATCACGCTGGGAGCAAAAACTCTCATCCGCCAGCCGCGTCGTGCAAGCGGAGTGGTCCAAACCGGTTTTAGAAGAATGGACAACAGCTGTGGCTGATGCCGTCAACGCGTCAGAAAAGCCGGTGCTTTTGATTGCCCATTCGCTCGGCATTCCAACGATGATTCATGCCATACCGAAGTTCAAGCAACGTGTGGCAGGTGCATTCATGGTCGCGCCGCCAGATGTTTCCAATCCCAAAATCAAGCCAAAGCATTTACAAACATTCGGCCCCTACCCGCGCGAGCCGCTGCCGTTTCCGAGTGTGTTGGTTGGCAGTCGCAACGATCACTATTGCGATTTTCAAGTGGCTGAAGATTTAGCGGCAAGCTGGGGCGCACTGTTCGTTGACGGCGGCGAATCTGGTCACATCAATTCGGACTCCGGTCACGGACCTTGGCCCGAAGGGACCATGGTATTTGCAAAGTTTCTGGGACACTTGTAAACTGACGCTCAGTAAATAAAAAAATAACATTTTTTGTGATAAAACCGCCTTATGGTCTTGAATAAATTAAATATTTGGCCGGCTTTGATGACTGCGGTCCTGACACTTTTAAGCCCTACCGCTGCTTTTGCGGTGGTTGCGCCGGTTTATGTCGATACAAATACCAATGGGCAATTTGATACTGGCGAAACGAGCGCTGCGTTCACTGGTGGGAACAACGGATCAACCCATACGCGCCGTTTCGATTTACCGGCTGATCGAGTTACGGCACAAGACAGCGTCGTTGTGAATTTTACCTTCGTAGACAATTCTGCCTCGATTGCTATCAATGGCACCAATGTTTTTGCTCCAGCGGTTGGTCAGTTTGAAAACACTGGGACTGGCGAGACAAGGCTAACAATCGGCGGAACCTATCTAACGCAGCCTTGGGTGGCCAACACCAACGGCTTGCCCAGAGTGCGTGTCACGATTTCGCCCACGGGCATCAACGTGCAAGGCACACGAACTACCAC
>JBGTAU010000250.1:0-9816 GCA_041749675.1 Rhizobiaceae bacterium
AACGGAAAAAGACAATGTCCGACAATCAAATGGATCAACGCAACGAAATGCTCATGGAGCTGACGGCCGAAGTTGTTGCTGCTTATGTAAGTAACAATTCAGTTCCCGCGAGCGAACTACCAACTTTAATTGCTGAAATACATGGGGCATTGGGCCGTATGGGAACGACTGCAGTGGCAGTAGCGCCAGTAGCTGAAAAGCAAAAACCAGCTGTGAATCCAAAGAAATCGGTGAATGACGACTATATTGTTTGTTTAGAAGACGGCAAGCGTTTCAAATCATTGAAGCGTCACATCATGGCCCATTATGGCCTTACCCCCGAACAATACCGTGAAAAATGGGATCTGGATGCTAACTATCCGATGGTGGCACCTAACTATGCAGCTGCTCGCTCGGTCTTGGCTCGAAAAATTGGTCTTGGACGCAAGCGCAAAGCCAAATAAAAATTACCGTTACAATCTGTATCGCGGCTCCTTTTAGGGGCCGCTTTTTTATGAGTGTTGCGCAAGATGTTTGTGCATGAGGTACAATCGAATGTGGTTGTTCAGGTCGTAACTTTTCGCTCGCGCGCTACACAGACGCCTTTCTCGGCAGAGCTTTTTATACGTGCACTGGCGCAGATCGTTTAGTTGCGAGGCATCAAGCGCCTCAAGGTTAAAAGGGATGCCCGTGTCACTGTTGTTCGTGGCATTGGTAAAATTGCGTTGGCTAGGCGCTCTGGTTGGTTTGCGTGCTGCGGTGACAATTTGCGAGGCGATTAGAAATTGCAATCGTTTCATATTAGTTTACCCATGGTTTCCGGACCTGAGTATTATGCAAGAAGATTTCAATTTAAGGATAAAATTCCTATAACTGAATTCTATCCATAACCCAAAGACTTGAATCTTTATGAGCCCTGATAAAATCATAAGTTGAATAGTTATTCAAAGATCGAAAATTTTGATGTAAATTGTTGTATATAAATGAAAAAATACGTAATTAAAAGGTTTATTAGCAAACGCTACGGTAGAAACGAATTATTTGGAGTGAAATTTTCTACTTTTTTATCCACGGGATTGCATATCGTTGTAAAAGAAAATATTCCTGCAACTCGGGAGATTTTCAGTGGAAGCACAGCTACAAAAAAGTTCAAATTCGACACGACACGCGTTTTGGGAAAAGCAGGATGCGTTTGACAATCGCTTTCATCGAGCAGGCAAAACACGAGAAGAAGAGGTCGTTGCCATCTGTGAAGGCATGATCGACATTCTTGCAGCGTGTTTCAGCGTCTCAAGTAAGGATTTACGTTCGCAAGAGCGTGCGACGGCTTGCATTTCACGTATTCGACAAGTTGGAATGTACGTCACGCATGTGGCACTTGGCCTGAAAATGAAAGAAGTTGCCGCAGGCTTTTGCCGAGATCGTTCGACTGTGGTTTATGCTTGTCATCTGATTGAAGATTTACGCGATGATCGGGATTTTGATAAAATTTGTGTAACCGTCGAACGAATTGCCTGCGCTGCCTTCGGGGCGGTTGCTGTGGTACGCTAACATGGGAAATTCAGAAAAAAACAATGAACCGGTAGACTATGCGGCTTTGTTTAGCTTTCTAGCGGTGAGTCCGACGCTTAAATTAGAAAAGTCCAGCGATCGCATCAAGTTGATGCACGAGGCACAAACTATGGAGATTAAAGCAAGTGACCTTTTGTTGCTTGTTGCAAAGGGTTTGGTTTCACGAAAAGGGCATATGATTGTTTTAACGGAACTGGGCAAAAATTACTTGCCGTTCAACCATGCACAACGCAAAACGCAAGTGACCTTGATCGAAAAAGAACTGGTGATTGTCAACAAAGACGAATCGCCACTTTCCGCGCTCGCCAACCGCAAATTGGCTGATGGCAGCCGGTTTCTTCAAATCGCCGAGTATGAGGCGGGAGAACGCATTCGCGCTGACTTTACACGCGCTCAGATGATGCCGCGCATTTCTGCCAATTGGCAAGCTCCGGTATCAAGGGGCTCTCGCAGCGACCGCAGCAACGGCGTGCAAGATATCACCCACAGCGCAATGGTTGCCAAGTCGCGCGTAGATCAGGCACTCAAATGCCTTGGGCATGACTTATCGGGTGTCGTTTTAGATATATGCTGCTATTTGAAGGGGTTTGAGCAGGTGGAAATGGAGCGCAAATGGCCAAAACGGTCCGCTAAATTTATGCTCAAAGCTGCACTCTCCGTTTTGGCGCTACACTATGCGCCGCCAGTGGAACCCAGCGGGCGCATACAAAAGTGGGGTGCTTCAGACTACCGTCCATCGATTAGCTGACAGCTTTTCCCGCCTCGCGCCGTATCCGCTCAATCATAGCTTTCAAGCCGTTAGATCGTTGAGGGGAAAGATGCTGGTCAAGACCCAGAGAGCGCAGAACGGCAAGAGCATCAATTTTCAAAATTTCGGAAGCGTGTTTGTCCGTGTAAATGGCGAGTACCAAGGCAACCAGTCCGCGCACGATATGGGCGTCAGATTCGCCTCGAAAATGCACAATCGGATCCGGCGTATTCTCATAGCTTGTGACCAACCAAACTTGGCTGACACAGCCTTGCACTTTGTTGCCTTCAGTTTTCTCTGCTACAGACAGGGGGGCAAGATCGCGCCCAAGATCAATGATATAGCGATAGCGATCTTCCCAATCATCGAGCAGTTCGAAATCCGACTGGATGGTTTCAAGTGACATGCGCAAAGCCTCGATGAAAAGTTTTTCAAACACTTTTGTGTCGGTGGTGCTGGCAACCACAGACATCAGTTAAGGTGAATAAGTGCTATGGGCAAGGCAGATCTACGAAAGAAACTGGGATCAGGACCTATTAATTTTGACGAAATGGTCGAGGTGATTTTTGGTGAGTGTTAGGAGTAAATGCGCAGGAAATGCAAGCATTTTCAAGCCTTTGCCGGCCTTTAAAACAAGAATTTGGCATTCGCCTAAAAGCGCCCGATTTTAGTTCTGACAGCCAACTGGCTTCAATCAGCTTCATCAAACCGCTCAAACGGGCTATAGTCCGTCTATCGCGACTTTCTTCGCATATTATTGCCATTTGCCTGCCATTTCATCAAAATTAATAGGTCCTGACCCTAGGGCTGAGAGCTGTTCTTGGGTCGAATTGAACTGGTAATGGTTTGACGATCAGGTTCATCGAATTGGCCACGCACACCTTTGTAGGCAGTCAAAAGATTTTCTTTTGCTGTTGCAGATGCTTCTGAGAAAGCTGCGGCGCCAGTTTGGCAAACGCTGCCATTGCGTGCACAGAAATTCGACAAATCAAGTAAAGTTGCTTGCGCGGCAAGAACCACGGTTTCTAGTCCCAGATCCCCATTGTAAACGCCGGATTTGCGCGCGCCCGGCAGCACGGCCACGATCAAGCAACCCCAAAAAGTTAAACGTAAAACAAATCGTATCATACTAATCCCATGGCCTTATTTTGCGTTTTTTGGAGGCTTTACAGAAATATGAAGGTAGCTGATGGTGTTTGAATAAAAGTTTACGCAACGTGCAAATTGGTGGTCCATCCGGTCGCAAAAATCTCCGAATGCTCCAACCAAATGGGAGCTATATAATTGATTTATTTGACTAAAATATCAAAACTATCCTCTTAATATGATTTTGCCTTTGAAAACCAATTGTTTACCATAAGATTGGTTAGTTATCATTGCCAACCAATTAAGCCACGAAAACAACGAGAAATGCCCATCAAACCGGCGCACTTTATCCAATCATTAAACACGTAATGAGAGGGTCGAGGGTATGAGACCACCGTGCAAAATCATGCGCGAACGGTTTGAGTTTTGACAATGTATGAGTATGGCAAATTTGATGGCAATCTTCGATAAACTGAGCAAGGCTCTCGATCAATTTTGCGCTTCTTGGCCAAATTGGAATGATTGCAATGCACAGGCGCAATCCACCAATCGAAGGCTGATTGGCTATTTGGCAAGCATACCATTTTTAAGCCTTGCCAACGTTGCAACCAATCCAGTTTCGCTAACGATCAACACCCAGACATTTTCATTGGTGGCGCTCGCCGTTGCGATTCCGGCCACAGCGATTGCTTGGTTTTCGAAGCACCATGGTGAAAGCGCGCGCAAATGGATGACTGTTGCGCTAGCGCCATCCGCATTTTTATTGATTACGCAATCACACATGAATACCATTGGCGTGGCGTTGTTGATCTTGGGTATTCTTGCGCATGAAGCAATGAAGCAACATTTTGAGCGCTTCGCATTAGCAATCGCCGCGATTGTGACGCTGACCGTTGCAAGCATAAGCATTGCCGCCAATCTTGAGCTAGCCAAACAGGCAACAGCGCTCATTGGACTAATGCCGGCGTTGGGTGCTGGGATTGCTTACATAATTTTTGAGGACAAAGTGCAAACGCCACTGCCGACTTCGAATACGTCGGCCTTTGAACTGGCGTCTCAGCTCGCACAAGAAACAGGCGCAGTTGTTTTTGAGATCGATCAAAAAGCGCGTGTTACGGCCCATTCGAACAATTCCTATCAGCTCTTAGCGCTCGATAACGCAGATTTGCGCGACGGCGCATTTCTGGAACGCGTGCACATTGCCGACAAAGTCATTCTTTTATCGCACGCCGATGCGGCGGCTCATGATATCCCCAGCGGCCAATTTAAAATTCGCGTGAAACGCAATGCCGACATGCCAAACGCAAATTCTTGGGTTTCGGTTTCTTGCAAGGTAATTAAAAACGCGAATAGCTTGTTGCTCATCATGAGCGTGATCGAACAACCCAAAGCAGTGCAAATGGACAATGGCGGCGGTGTCAGCAAATCTGCATTGACCATCGTCAGTCACGAATTGCGCACGCCTCTGAACGCTATCATCGGGTTTTCGGATTTAATGGTCAAAGGACTAGCAGGCGATATCGCCAACGAGCGGCAACGCGAATACATCGGGCTGATCAATCAATCTGGCCAGCATTTGTTAGAATTGGTAAACTCCATTTTGGATATTTCCAAACTGGAAAACGGCACATTCGAACTCACACCAACCGAATTTTTGCCACAGCAAGCCGCTGAATTTGCCATCTCAATGTTGGCTATGCAAGCACACAACAAACACATTGGTTTGAGCTATTTGCCAATGTGCGGCCTTGACGAATTTTGTGGCGATAAGCGCGTGACACAGCAAATCATCATCAACCTGTTGTCAAATGCCGTAAAGTTTACGCCGCAGAATGGGCATATCGACCTCAACGTGGAAATGGATGGCAATCGCCTGATGGTCACTGTGGCTGACACAGGACTTGGCATGTCAAAAGACGAATTGAGCAAAGTTGGCACGCCGTTCTATCAAGCCAACAGTAATCATAGCCGCCAGCAAGAGGGTGCAGGTCTTGGTTTATCGCTGGTGCGGCAGCTGGCGAACCGCCACGGCGGCGCAATGGAGATACGCAGCGAACTTGGCAAGGGCACCACGGTGCGCGTTGCATTGGCGCCACTCAACAAAAAGGAAACAGTAGTTTCCTATCTTAAGCGCATAGAGACTGACGAGTCCGTACGTTTTATTCAATTAGACGAGGAGAGCGATCATGGCCCGTTACGCAAAACAGCCTGAACCTAAAGCAACGATGATGGACTTCGCCGGCCGCGCGATTGATCAAATCGGTGCGCGCGCAGCTGAAAATCCCGTTGCCACTGGCGGCACAGTCGCCTTTGCAGTGGTGATGTTTTTCGTTTCATCCAACGCGTTATTTTATCAACCCTTCCAGCACAAAGATGCATTTTTTCATACGCGCTCCATGAATAACTATGAAGCGCCGATCTTGCCAAAAGTGTCGGTTAACACACACAATAAGTCTGCAAAATCAGAAACGTTCAAGATAGCGCGAGAAGGCGTTTCTGAAGGTATTGTAGAGAAAAACTTGCAACTGGTTGATATTCAGTCTGCGCTTGCGTCGATGAAACTATACAACGGCACAATTGATGGCCTACCTGGCCCCAAAACACGCGAAGCGATCGCTACTTTCCAGCAACAAGCTGGACTTGAACCTACAGGCGAAGTCGATCCTTTGTTGGTCGATGCCATCCGTACGGCTTCAATCCCCGCTGAGAAAATCCCAGCGCCTCGTATCAAAAAACAGCTCGCAGAAGCTCTCCCAGATGTCGCACCTGTTCAAACGAAAGCAGAACTGGCGGAAGACGAGATTAAGAAATTGCAAGCTGGCCTCAAGGCCTTCGGCAATGAAGGTATTGAGATTGATGGCAAAGTAGGCGGCAAGACAAAGCAAGCAATTTTGGAATTTCAAGAGCTTTTCAAATTGACCAACACCGGCATGGCAGACCTTGAGACTTTGAATAAACTTCAAGAGATTGGCTTGGTCTCAGACTGAATAATGGCTCGTCTTACCTCTGATTTTTATGTATCGAGTTTAATGCGCCTTGTTGCAGGTGAGGGCGGCTTTGCATCGATCATCAAGAAAGGCGCGGCTGAAGCTGGCGCGGTGTATATAGCCGTGCGCGATCGTTTCGGCGGCATCCAATTTTACGGCCCGGCGCCACAACAGGCATATGGTCAAGATCGACCAATTGATCGGTATTTTCTGAAACATGAAATTGTTACAAACGATGAAAAAGTAAACGAATTTCTACAGGCAGAGGCTCGGTTTGATTCAGATTTTTGGTTGATTGAACTGGAGATTGATTCAAGTCGCTCGGACTTACCGTTTGAAATTATGACGCTCTAACCAAAGCTTCCCAATCAATTTCATCATCATGCGCCGATCTGACTTCAACAACAGGTCACGTTTCGTTTGATGCCTTGCGTTTGACCGTCAACATGATTTCGCTGGCTTTCCAACCGCGAACCATATCCTTCGCCAGTTCCGCATCCAGCGCGTTGTGCCGATCCAAGAACAATCGGATTTCAGCACGATTGCTGGCGATGGAAGGATAAAAAACTGCGCACATTACAAAAGCAGCATTTGCCTCGATTTCAAATGATTTGAGCAATGTTGACAATTCGCTGGATGCTTTCCTGCGTGTGAATTTCAAAATTTTTGAAAACGGCAACCCAGACAGATCAGCCAACGCGGTGATAAAAACACCCTCCTGATCATGCAACGCGAGCTTCTCAAGACGCTGTTGGATCCCGTGGGATACAACAGGAAACACATCGGCTGCGTCGCGATTGGTCGGCAGATCGATGTGTTGATCTTCGATCGTCACGGCCATTATTTCGCGTAAACGTTTCCGCGCTTCCTCTGCTGAAACGGGCTTAAGATTAGAAAGTTCATGGGTCTTCAAGTCGCTGACTTTTGAAACATTTCCATAAGTAATACGCGCTTGTGCAACAGGATCATCAAGGAGCGCTAAGGCCTCTATGACTGTGTTGGGCAAGTGGTCGCGCTTTGAAATGATACGCGCATGCTCTCTGCTTTTTGATCCCACAATAACGGTCAAATCTAACGGGGATAAAGCCGGTGATTTCAACAGAAGTGGTGCACATATTTCCGGTGTTTCATCACACAAACGACGCACAAGCGCATTTGGCGCATGATGTGAATTCGCAAGCGCTGCAGCAACAAATCGTTTTGTTGAGGTGCTGGTGTAGGGCAGTATTGAAAGCGCCAAATCTTCGATTTGGTTGCAGTCTCGTTTGGTCGGCTGCGTTAAAGCCACGAATGCACACACTGCCGCACGCAAAATATCGTCTTTGCGTGTTTCAGTCCCTTGATTTTCCAAGGATCTGTACTGCTTTATCACTTAAACGCTCCAAATTTTATTGCCAGTGCACAATAACGCAGCAGTTGTTAGCAACCTGTTAACTGTGTTGAACCAAAGTCAAGAATACGGGGAATTCGTTGGGAACTCTGGTTGGATATGAGCAGTCCGTCATGGCCGAAGTCATTTACTTGAATTTGAAAAGACAACAAGCGATACCGCGCGACACTGAAACGCCTTTGAAACCGTTTCAGTTGTTGTTTTTTACCGGCGTTCGCTATGAGCGAAACATAGGGCCAGTTAAGACTTTTGGTGGCGACCACACACCCACAAACACACCAACACGCAAGAAGATTCGCAAAGCCTAAAATCAGTATGTTATGCAACCTGATCGTATGGTTGTTGGCACTACTATAGTTCTTCGCACCCGCTGTTTTCTACAAAAGCCCGAACGCGCAGCCGTTCACTTTCATTGGCAATAAATGCTCGCAAAATAACAAACCCCTCTTGCACATCAGCCTGCGCAAAAACAGAATTTTGTAGTTCTATTGGCATGTCATTTTGGAATTCAATGAATTGAAGGGGCGTGGTAATGACCATATCAAGCAAGCCATTGTTGGTAATGCGGTCATTGATTGAGAAGAGATTCTCGCCACGCTTATTGTAAATCGATAACGACCAGAAATTCGTTTTACCTTCAGCACTAAGGACAACAGGTCCTTCTTGTAAGGAAAACTGGCAAGCTCCGACGATGAAATTTGGATCAAGCGCACGCGTTGAAGATGCGATCTTCGATTGTTGTTCAATCAGCGTAAAAACGCCGGGTTTTGTTACACTCGATAGCCGCGCCCAAGCGTCGTTTTCGGAAACGAACGGTATCAACAACAAGCTTGCAATATGAACAATTCCTGCACCAATCAAGCCAACTATGAAGGCATAAATTAATTTACGCATCGCATTTCACTTTTGTAATGGTCGGAAACGATGTTTCAATGAGGCCTTTGTTGGAAGCAACCGGTGAATCGTAAAGTGTAAATGCCAGTACAAACGGATCATTTGGTTTGACTGCTAACCAATTGTCGGGGCGCGCCTTCGCTGAAACCGAAATTCTAAACCCTCCGGTGTTTTCATAAAGGATAGCACTCGAATGCAAAGATATAGGCCAAGCCGGATCGTTAAGTGTCATGGGCGTTTGATTTTGTCCGACAGCAAATAAGGTCCATATGCGCGCAGTCGGACTATTGCCGGAAATCTCGTAAGTGCACGCACCAGAAAGCGTGTTTCCATCAACATCATTGTCGGCAAAAAAGGTCACACCTTCGGCTGCGCCCAATGAGAGTGAAGCGTCCCGAGCCAAACGTGCCTTGGCGTACGGGTCGGCGCCCGACGTTCCGGTATCTGGGTATGTGATCCATTCGCCAATCGTCACTGAGCCAAATGTTTCAGTGCCGCGTATGCTGTTCCAAGTTGCATAACTTCCTCCAACAAGCGCGACCGCCAACACAACGGTGATTTGGATCATGCGAAAAAGCATTATGAAAACATATCTCTAATTTCGCTGAACATCAGTTGCTTCCAATGGAAGACACGGACAAGTCTTCCGGCGCAGAAAGGACAGGTGCTTGGATAAACTGATCGCGCAATTTTAACAAATTTCTGGATGTTTCACTGTTTAGAACAACCGGCCTTGTCCTCAGCTCTACAGGTCGGTTTTCCTGTCCATCTTTTGTTTTTACTGTTTGCTTTGCAGGCTCTTCTTCTTTTGTAGGGAAGGGCTGCGCCAAGCCAGGAATTGGTAATAAGTCAATATTTTGATGTGCATAGGCCATCAAACGCTGCCAAGTCATCGCAGGCAACAAACCACCCGTTAGCTTTTCTGTGGCATGAAAATCGTCATTGCCAAACCAAACCGCGGCAACATAATTGCCCGAGTAACCGACAAACCATGCATCGCGATAAGATTGGGTAGTACCGGTTTTGCCGGCAACGCGGATCCCAGGGATTGCTGCGCGTTTGCCTGTGCCCCATTCAGGAACTTGCGCCATAATCGTATTCATGGATGCTATGGCTTGATCAGACAATATTTTTCGCGGCGCAGGCGCATCTTTTGTCCA
>JBGTAU010000251.1:0-8349 GCA_041749675.1 Rhizobiaceae bacterium
TTGGCGCGGCGCCATGGCTGATCCGCGGATTTATAGATGATGTGGCGCAAATCATTGAGCCGGCCTGGCATCTGCGGCTTGCCAGCATGCAACCACTTTTCACGCGCTTGCCCGCCCTTCCATGCTTTGGTGGTGAAGCCGAGAATCTCGACCTTCACACCGCAGCGCTCCAGCGTACGCGCCAGAATATCAGCACACGTTGCAGCCACCGTAATCGGACGACCCCGCATCGAACCGGAATTGTCGATCACAAGCGTGACCACCGTATCGCGGAAATCCGTATCGCGCTCGCGCTTGAAAGACAAAGGCTGCATCGGGTCAATAACAATCCGCACAAGGCGAGCAGGATCAAGGTAACCCTCTTCAAGGTCAAATTCCCATGCGCGGTTCTGTTGTGCCAAAAGGCGGCGCTGCAGCCGGTTCGCCAATCGCCCGACGACCCCCGACAAATTATTCAATTGCTTATCAAGAAACGCCCGTAATCGGTCGAGCTCCGCTTCGTCGCACAATTGATCGGCAGAAACTTCTTCATCAAACTCGCGGGAAAATACTTTATAGTCAAACTCCGGCGGAAGGTTTGTATAGGGCAATTCAGCGCGGCGCGTTTCGCCGGGCGTTTCAGCGTCCGTGTCATCATCCATAAAATCATCAGAAGTGGTCTCAGCCCCTTCTTGTGATTCAGACTCCTGATTTTGATCCGACTCTTGATTATCCTCAGAAGGTGATTCCTCTGAGCCTGCATCGCCCTCATCAGCCTGCTGATTTTCTTCACCGGAACGCGGTTGTTCTTCTTCCGACGTATTATTGTCGTCCTCATCGCCCGGCTCATCCGACAACTCGTCGGCCATTTCCATCGAAACAAGAATGTCACGCACCACGCGGGCAAATTGTTCTTGATTGCCAACGCTGGCATCCAGCGCCGCAAACTTATCCGACCCGCGCTCATTGATAAAATCGCGCCACAAATTGACAACATTCTTGGCGCTCGGCGGCACAGGCTTGCCGGTCAGTTTTTCCCGCACCATCAGCGCAATCGCTTCTTCGAGCGGCGCATCGGCCTTCTCGCGAATGTCTGCGAATTTAGCTTTGGCGTATTTATCCTCAAGCATCACGGAGATATTTTCCGCCACCCCTGCCATCGCCCGCGAGCCAATGCTTTCGCAGCGCGCGTGCTCAACCGCATCATAAATCGCGCGCGCCTTCTGGCCTTCCGGCGCAAATTGCTCATGCACCTTGGCATTATGACAAGCCCGCCGCAGCGCCATCGAATCGCCTAGCCCGCGCGTGATCGAAATTTCTTGTGCCGTTGGCTTCTTGGTAAACTCCGGCAACCGCGCCCGATTGCCAGACAGCGCCGGCTTCTCATTGGCAAACGCAACTTCCAATTCCCCGTCCGCCGCAATCGCGCGAACAGTAACCTTCATCGCCACGCGCAGTGGATCAAGGTCTAACAGACCTTTGATCTTCTCACGATTTTGGGAATTGGATGCCATGGTTAGTGTCTAGCCGTGAAGTGCAGTGCAAAGTCAGGGGTTATCCGTCTTCTCCCCGCATCTTTTGTGGGGAGAAGGTGCCGACAGGCGTATGAGGGGGATGACAAAGACGCAAGCTCAGAAAAATTCACGATCCACAAACGCAGCACATCACGAGAGGTTGGCAAGACTGCCCCCCTCATCTGCCTGTCGGCATCTTCTCCCCATGGAAGACATGGGGAGAAGACGGCCAATTGCGAACCGAAATTGCCCATCACCTTTAAGCCAGCACCACATTCGTATGCGACTCAGGCAAATCCTGACCAAACGCGCGTTGATAAAACTCAGCCACAATATTGCGCTCGAGTTCATCACATTTGTTCATGAAAGTCAGGCGGAAAGCCATGCCGACGTCTTTGAAGATCGCCGCATTTTCCGACCACATGATGACAGTACGCGGCGACATCACAGTCGACAAATCGCCGTTGATAAACGCCTGACGGGTCATATCCGCCACGCGCACCATTTTGCCAACGATATCGCGGCCTTCTTTGTTTTGATAATGCTTGGATTTGGCCAAGATAATCGCTGCTTCATTATCATGCGGCAAATAGTTGAGCGTGGTGACAATCGACCAGCGGTCCATCTGCGCTTGGTTGATCTGCTGTGTGCCGTGATAAAGACCGGTGGTATCACCAAGGCCAACCGTGTTGGCTGTCGCAAACAGGCGGAATGCAGGATGCGGGCGGATAACGCGGGATTGATCGAGCAGCGTCAAACGACCAGATGATTCCAGCACGCGTTGGATCACAAACATCACGTCTGGGCGACCAGCGTCATACTCGTCAAACACCAGAGCGACATTGTTCTGATAGGCCCAAGGCAAAATGCCGTCGCGAAATTCAGTGACTTGCATACCGTCTTTAACAACTATGGCATCTTTACCAATGAGATCAATACGCGACACGTGGCTATCCAGATTGACACGCACGCATGGCCAATTGAGGCGAGCGGCGACTTGCTCAATATGGGTCGACTTACCAGTACCGTGATAGCCCGACACCATCACGCGGCGATTGTGCGCAAAACCAGCTAAAATGGCTAATGTAGTCTGCTTGTCGAACAGATAGTCGGGGTCAATCTCAGGCACTTGCCCGTTAATGTCCGAATAGCCCATCACGTCCATATCCGTGTCGATGCCAAACACTTTGCGCACATCTACCTTGGTGTCTGGCATTGCAGCGATATCGCGATCCATCTTATTCATCATTTCTCCGTGTCAGCAGGCCACCGCCCCTGTAACTTGATCAAAAACTTATTCTTAGTTCATTCGCACATATGTGGAAATACAATTTGCGACGGCAAGGTGTAAAAACGCGAGTGCTGCGTCTTTTCGCCCAAACGAATAAAACTCAGCCAAGCCCTGCTTGCTTGAGCAATTTGTAGGCATGAATGACTTCGTGCAAACGATCTTCCGTGCTGCGATCCCCGCCGTTGGTATCTGGATGGTGGGATTTGAGCAGTTCTTTGTAGCGCTGCTTTACCATCTCTTTAGTCGCGTTAGATTGCAGACCAAGCGTATCCAGCGCCTTCGTCTCCAGTGGTTTTGAGCCTTTATTGCTGGCTTCAAAGCGCGTGGTGCGCGCGTTAAACATGCCGGACGCTTCGCGAGCCTTGCCGCGCGGCGCCGAGCGGCCCCAACGCACTTTTGTCGGATCGATGTCTGGTTTGGCCGCCGCGTTGACGCCAGCCTTCCAAGTTGGACGCTCACCGGTCAGCGCTTCCTTTTGAAAGCGAGCGATTTCACTGTCTGGCATGCCAGAAAAATAATTGAAGCCCTTGTTATATTCACGAACATGATCAACGCAGAAATGAAAGTATTCACCCTCTTTCATGCGGCCAACCGGCGCTTTATGGGTACCAGGCTTTTCACAGCCGTCCCACTGACACGCCTGCACCACCGGCTTTTCTTCTTCCTTGGTCTTCTTCTTTGCGGTACGAATGCTATCAAATAGCGATGATTTTAAATCCATGTGGTCCCGATTTCGGCAAGGTGTATGTTGATTTGCTGTTGGAAAAATATGCGGCGTCCCTCATACCCACTTTAGAGCAAATTAAAAAGGGCTGATTCATGTCTGAACCAATTATGTCGCGTAAATTAACAGCAGAGCAAAGTTTGTTGGCGGCATTTGCGCCCGAGAAACTAGAAATCATCAACGAGAGTCATCTGCACGCCGGTCATCATCACGGCGATGGACGACCATTTGACGGCTCAGGGGAAACGCATTTCCGCGTGCGCATCGTATCAAGCACCTTTGCCGGTAAATCAAGATTAGAGCGCCATCGCGCCGTGAACACAGCACTGAAGCAGATCTTGGATGACGGGCTGCATGCATTGGCAATAGAAGCATTTGCGCCGGGCGAGGCAACGCGTTGGTAATCAAACATATTTGTCCAAAAACGCCATTGTCGCGCCGGTGAACCCACCGGTCTCATTGCCAAAACCGCGATTGATGGAAAAATGCGAGTAAGCCGAGCCGTCATAGAGTTCGACATTCGTACCACCCTTTTTAAGTGCGGCGGAAAATTCAACGGCAGAGCGTTTGTGACCGCGCACACTCGAGTACGCAATCAGCATTGGCATATGCGGGCGTGTCGCATAAGTGATCGGTGACAACGCCTTCCATTGCGATGGATCACTAAAAGCATCTTTGTGCACTTGGCGTAACGCATCGCGGTCCGCTTGCTCTCGAATGTCATAAACATCAACATCGCATAGCACCAGCGCTTTTGCGCCGTTGAGATCACCGCGACAGCCAGTCAACGCGGTCAAGTGACAACCTGCCGAGTGGCCAGAGACAACAATACGCGACGCATCGCCGCCATATTCCCCAATATGCTTGCGTACCCAGCGATAAGCCGCCGCCACATCATCGGCTTGAGTAGACACAGGCGCTTCCGGCAACATGCGATAATCTATCGACACAAACACCCAACCATTTTTCACAAACCACGCCGGTTTTGACTGCACATACGTGCGTGTCCCATTACGCCACCCACCACCATGCAAGTGGATAAACACGGGCAGACGTGTGGCACCCTCCGGCGCATAAACATCCAAAAGCGCGGGACCATAATCGAGCGTGATTGGTTTGATTCTCTTATTGTTCGGCTTGTCAGCCGCCTGCTGCTCACGGCGCGCCTTCAATTTTTCAAGCACACCCGCATTAGCAAACTGAGGAAATGCGCCAGCAATCGCTAAGGAAAGTAATAGTGTACGCCGGTCCAGCATGACTGGTCATCCTTATTTCAATGACCAGATTATCCAGCATCAAAATCATGAAGACCAATTAAACTTCTGTCATGAATTCGGCATGGTTAAGCAAGAGTTTCGAATGCCAAAAAACTCTCGACTGCCGACGGCGGCACATCTTTGGCGATGAACGATTGGCCGATGCCCTTGGTCAAAATAAACGTCAGCGTCCCGCGCGAAACTTTTTTATCTTGTCCAATAAACTTCATCATCGTCGCCGCATCCGGCGGTGTGCCGGGCATATCGGAAATCTTCGTCGGCAAACCAACAGCCTTCAAATGCGCCTCGACGCGCCGCGCATCATCAGGACTTGCCAAATTCATATGGGCCGAAAACCGATGCGCCAGCGCCATG
Organism: Rhizobiaceae bacterium; assembly: GCA_041749675.1. GTDB lineage: Bacteria > Pseudomonadota > Alphaproteobacteria > Rhizobiales > Rhizobiaceae > JANMEX01. The sequence continues at coordinate 5,140 of JBGTAU010000251.1, forward strand.
CCGATGGCAACGCCCTCGCCGTGAACCAGCCGCGCATTGTCGTAAGCTACGTAACCTTCCAGCGCATGACCAAATGTATGGCCAAGATTGAGCAGCGCCCGATCGCCGGTTTCATGTTCATCCCGCGCCACTACGGCAGCTTTAGCGCGGCATGAAATAGCAATCGCCTCCGTTCGCGCCGCACCGCCCGCAAACACTTCCCGCCAATTTGTTTCCAGCCAAGCGAAAAAGTCCGGCTGATCAATCAAGCCATATTTGGCAACCTCAGCATAGCCCGCGCGAAACTCACGCGTGGATAGCGTTGTCAGGACATCGCTATCGGCCAGCACCAATTGCGGTTGATAAAACACACCAACGAGGTTTTTTCCCTCCGGCGTATTGATGCCCGTCTTGCCGCCTACAGACGAATCCACCTGCGCTAATAGCGAAGTCGGAATTTGTACAAACGGCATTCCGCGCCGAACAATACCGGCAGCAAATCCCGCCAAGTCACCGACCACGCCGCCGCCGAATGCGATCACAACATCGCGCCGCTCCAGTTTGGCGTCGAGAATGGCGCGCACTACTTTTTCAAGGTGCTCAAAGCTTTTTGATTTCTCTCCCGCTGGAATGACGACAGGGGTCGATTGAATTCCGCTTTGCGCAAGTGACGTTTGCAACGCCTCAAGATGCAGCGCCGCAACATTCTCGTCCGTTACAATCGCTGCCCGCGCACCCGGTAAGCGAACAGAAATTTCTGTCCCCGCACGCGCGATCAGACCGCCGCCGATCAAAATATCATAAGACCGATCTGCTAGGGAAACCGGAACGCGCACGACATCAGTCATCTGACTTTTCCACTTCAACCGGCTTCACATAACCCGCCATGATAGCCAGCGCATCGACCACTTCACCTGCCATGACTTCTTTTTTCTCTTCGCGTGACATCACCATGATTTCCGCCAGTGCGTAAACCGGATAGCGGGCATCCATCAATCCTTGCATTGTGGCGCGTGGATCTGCTGTTTTAAGCAAAGGCCTGTTCGATTTGCGCCCCACCCGCTCCATTAGCACATCAAGCTCAGCGTTGAGCCACACAGAAACACCAGCACGCGCAATTGCTTTGCGCGTATGCTCATTCATAAAAGCCCCGCCGCCAGTGGCCAACACCTTCGGACCAGTGCGCAGGATGCGCCGAATAACTCTGCGCTCAAGATCGCGAAACTCGGGTTCGCCATAGCGTTCAAAAAGTTCCGGTATGGTCATGCGGGAAGCCGCTTCAATTTCTACATCGGCGTCCACGAAGTTTATGCCGAGCATTGTTGCAACACGCTTGCCGATGGTCGATTTTCCAGACCCCATCAATCCCACCAGTACAATCGATCGCTTGCCGAGCATTGCTTTGATCGCCGATGCCTCTTCGCGCTGTACAGTTTCTTCGCTCATATTTCCGTGTCACCTATACCCACACCTTGCAAGGCTTAAGCTCCCGTTTCGATAGGAAAACCAGTCCCACGTCAAGAAGCCAACCGACATATGTCCTTGCATGCAAACAGTTCTGGCGCGATAAGCAGATCATTATAGCCGCGAGAACACTGATACATGCCATCTCTCATTCGCCTCGTTGTCTTTCTTGCAGTACTGGCAGGTCTCGCATTTGCCGGCATGTTTGCGCTGGCAACTTTTGTCAAACCAGACCAGTCAGAAATGACAATTCGTATCCCTGCCGAAAAGCTTAACCCAAAATCAACAGATACTGGCGGTTGATATGCGCGACAGCGCACTGATCGAGTCATTCCTAGAAATGATGAGCGCCGAGCGCGGCGCGGCACACAATACGCTTGAAGCCTATCGCCGCGATTTGGACGACACAGCGCTCTACTTGGCAGGCCTGGGTGAAACACTCTTCACCGCCACTGTCACCGGTGTTCGTGCCGTCCTTACCGATATGGCAAAACGGCAGTATGCTGCCGCCTCGCAAGCGCGTCATCTATCGACACTGCGACAGTTTTACCGCTTTTTATATGCCGAAGGCATGCGCGGCGATGACCCAACCGCCACCATCGACGCCCCGCGTAAAGAGCGCAGCCTTCCGAAAGTCTTAGGTGTCGAAGACGTGGGGCGCATGCTGGATATGGCCGAGCAAGCAGCCCGCGACGAGCCGAAAACCGCATCCTACGCCAAGCGCCTCTATGCCATGGTTGAAACGCTTTATGCGACTGGTTTACGCGTATCCGAATTGGTTGCGCTTCCTGTAACAGCCGCCCGCGCCGACCGACAATACATCATGCTCAAAGGCAAAGGCGGCAAGGAACGCATTGTGCCCTTGTCACAAAAATCGAAAACAGCACTTAGTGCTTGGCTTACCGCGCGCAATCTTGAAGCAGGCGCCAGCGACAGCCCGTGGTTATTTCCCGCCAATTCCGAAAGCGGCCATGTCGCCAGACAAGTTTTCGCCCGCGAACTCAAAAGCTTGGGTACACGCGCAGGCATTTCCGCGCATTTGCTTTCACCGCACGTCATTCGCCATGCCTTTGCCAGCCATTTGCTGCAAAACGGCGCAGATTTGCGCGTTGTGCAAGAGCTTTTGGGCCATGCCGACATATCCACGACACAAATTTATACACATGTTTTGTCTGAGCGCCTTCAAAAACTGGTGGAAGACCATCACCCATTGGCAAATCCGCGACAAAAAGCTTGAATGGTAACTTGAGCACTGCCAACGTGATCAGAATAGTTTCATCAAGCGCAATGACACTGTGCCAAGACGAAACATTTCGTACCAGACGATTGAGTTTTAGTTGTTTGGGCGATATTGCAAGCCGCTGCGCCCCTAATGGCGTACTATTGTTTATGACTGAATGAGCTTCGCGTGCGACAAGGAATTTAAGATCACATGTACAATTATCTCGATTTTGAAAAACCAGTTGCTGATCTCGACGGTAAAATCCTCGAGCTGAAAAAAGGCTTGGATAGTTCTGGTTCGGTCGACGTGAGTGACGAAGTAACGCGGCTTGAAAAGCGCGCCAATGATGCTTTGAAAGACATCTACAAGAAATTGACCCCTTGGCAGAAAGCCCAAGTAGCACGCCATCCTGATCGTCCGCACTGTTTAGATTACATTGCCGCCCAGTTCACTGAGTTCCAGCCGTTGGCGGGCGACCGCAAGTTTGCCAATGACGAAGCCATTCAATGCGGCTTCGCCCGTTTCCGTGGCCAAGCCGTTGCTGT
>JBGTAU010000252.1:0-4182 GCA_041749675.1 Rhizobiaceae bacterium
GCAGCAACCGCCGACGATGTGTGCACCTCGCGAAACCCACTCGGTGGCAAAATCCGCATAGCTTTCCGGACCTAGATCGCGCCGCGCTTCAAGAACATCAACAGTGCCGCCGTGTTTCAAGGCGTTGATTGACGTGAACCCGTTGGCATAGGCGCCAACCGCCCCGCCAAGGGCAATTAATTCGCCGAGCCCGCCGCTGATCACTTCAGGCTTGGAGCAATTGATCAGCCGCGCTTCAGTAGAGATATGTGCGATCGCGTTTGCTGCATCTGCAATTGTCTCGCCGCTGCGCAGGCGCGGTTCATCCGCACTGTCTTGAAGTGTCCAAGAGACCCAGATCGGTAATCCGGCCTCTGATGCGGCGGTGGCTGCAGCCAAACCCTCTTGGGCGCTTGCCATTGTTTCGCACAAAATTAAATCGACATGATCTTTTTGCTCAGCGACAATCTGCCGGTAGATCTCAAGTGTCTCGTCAAAGGAAATGGTGAGTTTTGGCATATAGCTGCCAAATAATGGCGGCAAACAACCGGCAATACGCACATCAATCCCTACAGCCTCGCGGGCAGCCTTGGCTAAATCTATCCCGCGCCGCTGAAGCGTTTTGAACAATTCCGGCACACCCTCGCGCGCCAGCCGTTCAGGCGTTGCCGCATACGTGTTAATGGTGATCACGCGTGCACCAGCTGAAATAAAATCAGCATGCAGTTCGCGCACCAGATCAGGCTCATCAATCAAAACGCGCGCAGACCAGAGAGGCGTTGGCTCAGCGCCAGATCGCCGCAAAAGCTCCTGTCCCATGCCGCCATCTGTCAGAACAACTTTCTTCATGCCCGAATTCTTTCGTTTTTCGGATCCCAAAGCGGTTGATCTTCTTGCACAATTGCCTTGTATTTCTCCCCGTAGATTTCCACTTCTACCACGGTGCCGGGCACATTGAGTTCCGCTTTTAGCATCGCCAAAGCGATGGATTTGTTAACGCGGTAGCCCCAGCCACCGGACGTTGTTTCGCCCACGATTTTGCCGTCATGCCAAATGGTGGACATATAGGGCGCATCGCAATCGCCGGCCTCGACCACCAGCGTTGCAAAGCGCTTGGTTACCCCGCGTTGCTTTTCCGATAGAAGCGCTGCCTTACCGATGAAATCTGGTTTGTCCCATTTAATGAAACGCTCCATGCCGCCTTGCAAGATGGTGTAGTCGGTTGACAGATCACCCTTCCAAGCACGGTAGCCTTTTTCAAGGCGCAAGGAATCCAGCGCAAACATACCAAAGGGCTTAAGGCCATGAACTTTTCCTGCGGACATCACAGCGTCATAGACCGCCGATGTGTCTTCAGTTTTGGTATGAATTTCCCAGCCCAGTTCGCCCGCAAATGAAACCCGCACCAACTGCAAATAACGGCCTGCAATTTGAGTGGTCTGATGGGTCAACCAGCCGGAAGCAAGGTCCGCATCGCAAATATCAGATAATATCTCGCGCGACTTGGGTCCGGTCAAAATCTGGCAGGAGAAGTTTTCAGTAACATCCTCGATCGTGAACGCCGCGTCTTTTGGCATGTGCTTTTTCAGCCATTCCATGTCGTGCCATTGCGCCACTGCGGCGGTGATAAGGAAGTGGAAATCTTCGGCCAATGTCATGATCGACATTTCGGTGACGATGCGTCCGCTTTCGTCAGAAAAATAGCCAAGTCCGATGCGCCCGGGTTTGGGAACAATGCCGGTGATCAATGTGGAAAGCCAAGCGCTCGCGCCGTCGCCTTTCAAGCGGAAACGTGAGAAGCCCGGCAAATCGAGTATGCCTGCGGCATCGCGCACCGCTTCACATTCTTCGCGAATACGAGGCTCCCATGGGCCTGAACGGTTCCACGTTTGTGTCGCAGCCTCAGAGGTATCATCACCATCTTTGGCATACCAAAGCGCACGCTCCCAGCCATTGTAAGCGCCATATTGCGCACCAAACGCTTTGGTTTGCGCATGCACAGCCGATAGCTTCATGTTGCGCCCCGCAGGCCAAGCATGACGCGGGAAGTGCATTCCATACTCGTGGCCATACACTTCCATGCCTTTGGCGATACAGTAGTCTTGGGTAGCAAAACTGGTGAACCGACGCGGATCGCATGACCACATGTCCCATTCGGTTTCACCCTTGGTGACCCACTCGGCCAGCACCTTGCCCGCACCGCCGCCTTGGCAAATGCCGAACGTGAAGACGCAAGCCTCGAACGCATTGGGCACACCCGGCATCGGACCAATCAACGGATTGCCATCTGGTGTGTAGGGTATTGGCCCGTTGATCATTTTGGACAGGCCCGCCGTGCCAAGGATCGGCACGCGCTCGATCGCATCGTTGAGATACCATTCCAGTCGTTCCAAATCATCGGGGAACAGCTGGAACGAAAAGTCGTCCGGCATTGGATCGTCTTTGGTATGCCAATGCGCCTTGCAATTGCGCTCATAGGGACCAAGGTTCATGCCGTATTTTTCTTGGCGTAGGTAATACGACGAATCCACGTCACGCAGCAGCGGCAGTTTCTTGCCCGCTCCTTTCGACCAAGATTCCAATTCGGGAATGGTATCAAACAGCATGTATTGATGGCTCATGACCATCATCGGCATGTTGCGGCCAAACCATTTGCCAACCTCGCGGGCATAATAGCCTGCGGCATTGACGACATATTCGCAGCGGATTTCACCTTGTGGTGTGGAGATCACCCACTCGTCGTTTTCACGCCGCGCACCGGTCGCAGGGCAGAAGCGCAAAATCGTTGCGCCCATCTCGCGCGCGCCCTTGGCAAGCGCCTGAGTCAATTGTGCCGGATCGATGTCGCCATCATTGGGATCGTAAAGTGCGCCGGTAAGGTCATGTGTTTCCACGAATGGATAACGTGATTTGATCTCGTCCGGGGACAAAATATCAAGGTCCATTCCTTGATAACGGCCCATGCCCACGACCTTCTTGAATTCCTGCAACCGTTCTTTTGAATGGCCAAGTCGCACAGACCCAGTGACATGATAGTTCATCGGATAGTCGACCGTTTTGCCGAGATCGCGGTAAAGCGTCGCTGAATAGCGCTGCATGTTCATGATCGACCATGATGACGAGAAGGTCGGCACATTACCCGCCGCATGCCAGGTGGACCCAGCCGTCAGCTCGTTCTTCTCCAAGAGAACGCAATCGGTCCAACCACCCTTGGCTAAATGGTAGAGCGATGAAACGCCCACAACACCGCCGCCAATAATCACCACACGCGCTTGGGTAGGAAAGTCTGCCATTTTGTCCTCAATAAATAGGTGGTGAAATCACCCAGATAACGACAGTCTGCTCGTCGCCCGGGTTATGCCAACGGTAATCTTGATTTTTGAAGCCGAAGCTATCGCCTGCCTTAAGCTCGAAAAGCTGCTCGCCAACCCAAAGGTTGAAGCGGCCGGAAACCACATAGCCGCCATCCTGCGCAGCGCGCGCCGGTATAACGTCACTGATAGCGCCAGCCGCGAATATGGAGCGGATCATCTCAAAGTCGCCGGCCAAATCCGGCGACAATAATTCTTCGGTGATGCCATCTTCGTTTGAGCCGAGAACAGCACGTGCGCTCGCGCGAACAATGTGCCCGCGTTCGCGATCTGGCGCGTCTTCATTGCGAAAGAAAAACGAAAGAGGGATTCCAAAAATGCGAGCAATCTTTTTCAAATCTGCAATTGCAGGTTCCGTCTGCCCACGTTCAATTTGACTAAGCCAGCCAACAGAGCGCCCAAGCGCCAGCGATAATTCCGCAATCGTCATTGATCGTGTTTTGCGAAACGCTCGAATATCCTCGCCGACTTGCGACGCGCTGATCGTCTCGTCATTTATTTTGCGGGGCGCAGCTGTGTTCATTTCTCTATAGATGCACACACTGGTGAAAAATCAAGAGTATTTTTCATTTTCCTATCGGTATGCAGTAAAAATTTTCTGCACTGATTGCTGTCATCGCGTAAAATAAAATGTTACTGCCGTAACCCATTCATTCATTTGGTTAAAGACGATGACGCAGAAAACCTCTCAAGCAGATAGCGACTGGTGGCGCGGTGCGACGCTCTACCAAATATACCCGCGCTCATTTCAAGATACCAACGGCGATGGTATTGGTGATCTCAATGGCATCCGCCAGAGATTAGACGAAATTAAAGCACTCGGCGTTAACGG
>JBGTAU010000253.1:0-2527 GCA_041749675.1 Rhizobiaceae bacterium
GTGACGGCAACGACTACATGGTTGGCGGCGACAGGGATGATTGGTTCTACGGCGGCAATGGTGCTGACACGATGGATGGCGGCATCGATAGTTTTGTTGATTACGCACGCTATGACGATGTCAATTATGGCAACCTCACCATTCGCTTAGACAATTCTGCGCTCAACACGGGCGCAGCTGCTGGCGATGTTTATATCAACATTGAATGCGTCATCGGCGGTGCGGGCAACGACACAATCTACGGCAATGCTTTGGTCAATAATCTATACGGCCAAGGCGGCGCTGATACAATTAATGGACTTGGTGGGAGTGACAACGTCTGGGGCGGCTCTGGTAGCGACCGTTTTCAATTTACCACCGCTCTCAATGCAACGAACAATGTTGATAGAATTAACGACTTTGCGCATGGCACAGACGATATCGTTTTGGCACAGTCAATATTCATCGGTATTGGTGCAGCGCTTGATGCATCGGAGTTCAGATTGGGAACCGCTGCAGTGGATGCGAATGACTTTATCGTCTACAATTCTGCAAATGGCCAACTGTTTTACGACGCCAACGGCAGTGGTGCAGGTGGACAAACCCTGTTCGCAACTGTGACAGCTGGCACAGTGCTCGACGTTAATGACTTCGTCGTCATTTAAATCCATCGCCTGACCAGGTTATTTTGAAACCCAACAAAAATTGAACGTCGGGTTTCAATTTTCCGCACAAATAAACAATCACATTTCCTTGTGCGGCCTCGCCTTTGCCTTAAAGCGTGCTATCTTTCGTAAGAATGAGAAAGAGCACAAATGAACCGGTGGCAAGACCATCTATGAGACGAGCCCATCTGTTGACTGGGCTTTCAATAAGTATTGAGCGCATTTGGCCGCTGATATTGCCTGCGTTGATTGTCCTATCTACCTTCGCCACGCTTTCATGGCTCGGCCTCTTTCGATCTATTTCAGACCCATTGCGTTATATTCTTGCAGGCATACTCAGTTTCGCATTTCTTGCCAGTCTTTGGAGACTGCGCATGTTTTCCTTTCCCGATACAGCGCAAATCAATGCTCGACTGGAAAGTACCAATAAACTTGCCCATCAACCAATCGGCGTTCAAACTGATGCGCTGGCCAGCGCGCCTGATGATTTTTCGCTTGCCCTTTGGCGCACGCACCAAGAACGGATGGCGCAAAAACTAAACTCGGTCCGTGCCGACACACCCAAACCGAAAATTTATGAGCTTGATCAATGGGCACTGCGCACTTTGCCCGCGCTGACGCTGTTTGTCGCATTTGCTTTTTCAACCGGCAGCCAAGGCGGGCGATTGACCGACATCTGGAACGGCATGGCAGCAATTCCACCCGTGCCGCCACGCATTGATGCATGGTTGACGCCGCCGCGCTACACTGCAAAGCCACCCATTTTTCTCAACGCTGTTGCCGCCGAGGATCCCGGCATAACCGTACCGGAAAACTCAGTGCTAACTGTGCGCATCGGCACTGAAGCCAATCAAAACTTCCAACTATCAAAGAATGGCGAAGTGGAAACACCAGCAGCCTCGCCTGAAGCTACCGCTTCGGTTGCCACAGACGGGCAAGTCCTGACCACCAAATTGACTGGCGATGCCGTAATCTCTCTGGGCTCAGATACCAGTAAAATATCCCAATGGGCCTTTAAGGTAATCAAAGACAAGCCACCTGAAATCGCATTTACAAATGAGCCGACAGCCGCGAAAAATGGCACCGTAACGCTCAATTATACAGTTAAAGATGACTATGCTGCGGCCAAAGCCAATGCAGAATTCAAACTTTTGCCCGCCGTTCAAAACGCCAGGGCACTTTACACAATGCCTGATCTAACGCTCGCTTTGCCGCGCCGCGGGGCAAAAGATGGTGCTTCCAAAACCGCCAAAGACTTGACGCAGCATCCGCTGGCTGGCGAGGAATTCGCAATTACCCTCAAAGCAGAAGATGGCGCAGGGCAAAAAGCATCGAGCGCACCAAAAACCTTCGCGCTGCCGGAATACTATCTTGCAAATATACTCGCACGCGCACTGGCCGAAGACCGACGCCTATTGGCACGTGATGCAAACGCAAAAACTCTTGTGCTTGAACTTTTGGACGCACTGACAATTCGCCCAGAAGAAACAATCAATAACGCCAGCCACTTTCTAGGCATAGAAACCGCTCGCATCCGTCTGTACCAAGCAAAGTCTGATGATGATCTGCGCGCTGTCGTCGATTATCTTTGGGAGGTCGCGCTCAACATAGACAAAAACTCACTGTCCGATGCCGAGCGGCGTTTGAAACAGGCACAGGATAAACTGGCCGAAGCGCTCGAAAATGGCGCAAGCGATGAAGAAATCCAAAAGTTGATGCAGGAACTGCGCCAAGCCATGAATGAATTCATGAAGCAATTGGCCGAACAAGAGCGCAAGAATCCAACGTCCACGCCGAACAATGAAAACAGTCAAGAACTCAGTTCCAACGATTTGGAGAAGATGCTCGACAAACTTGAAGATCTTGCCAAGCAAGGGGCTAAA
>JBGTAU010000254.1:0-5041 GCA_041749675.1 Rhizobiaceae bacterium
GCTTGATAAGCGCAAGCTGAAGCAATTTTGCTAATGGCGATGGTTCCATCATGTAACGGTTTGGAGCAATCTGTAGATCGTCGTCTAAATATGCCAACTCGCGTTGTGACATATTGACGAAATGCTCACGTGGCACAGACAAGAATGCTGATAAAATCTCATGATTGGTCACATCAGTGGTGCGCAACTGGCCATCAACCATTTTCAACCGAAGTGTCTGGAAATCCGGATGCATCGTAGCCAAAACCCCTCAAATCAAAATCATGCGTTGGGCAACACATAAGCGATGTTGTTCGCGCTGACAATAAATTGAAGGAAGTTGGAGGCCTCGCCCGGAATCGAACCGGGGTGCAAGGATTTGCAGTCCTCTGCGTAACCACTCCGCCACGAGGCCATATTTCTTCCCGCGAACAATCGGCGTCCTGTTAACAGAGCACCCGTCACGCGGCAAGCTTGGATGTCACGCAATCGTGAATTATTTTACTTTATTATTGGCCTCTGCCGATTTGCTGAGTTTGCGCCGCGCCCACCAAAGACCGAACCGTCGACGAACACGGCGAAGCCAGCCAAATTCTTGTGAAAGAATCCACAGCCCAAGAGGAATCATCCAAAATCCGAGAATCGGTAAGAACCCTAAAAAACCAAAAAAGATCAACAAACACCCAATCATAATGCGCAAAGCGCGCGATTGCGGCAGGGAAAATTCCCGGGAACCAATCTTTATTCGGCGTGGATTGGGTACTTTGTTGTCTAAATTGTCTGTTTCCATGGCGATCTCCGTGCATTTCATCATGGATTTAATAATTATGATGCTATTTTTTAAGACATACAGGTGTAAATGTTTTTTTGAAATTGGTGCTTGGCAACTGCAAAAGGCATTTGCTATAGGCACGACGCGCAAACGCGCTGTTCCCCGATAGCTCAGCGGTAGAGCAATCGACTGTTAATCGATTGGTCGCAAGTTCGAATCTTGCTCGGGGAGCCATTTCTTCTAAAATCTCAAAACCTTATTCGTTCAGATTATTGCTTTATCGGCAAATCCGTTCTCATAACTATGACGTATGATCAGGTCAGAAGTGAAGCGGGGAATTGGGTATGAGTGGTACTTCGGGGGATCCCGTTGTTGTATGGTTTAGAAGTGATCTGCGCGTTCGAGACAACTTAGCGCTTAATGCCGCAGCCGAGACCGGACGACCCATCATTTGCGTTTACGTGCATGATCATGACACTGCGTTGCGCCAGCGCGGAGGTGCACAAACATGGTGGCTGCACCATTCATTGGTCACGTTGAGTGCAAACCTTTCGAAACTCGATGCGCGCCTCATTTTGCGTTTCGGCAAGAGCAGTGATCAAATCAAGCAAATTGTGCGAGAAACCAATGCGCACGCCGTGTTTTGGAATCGGCGTTACGATCCCCAAGCGATTGCAGTCGATACCAGTCTCAAAAATGATCTGCGCGAAGGTGGTATCACCGTTCAATCGTTTGACGGCCAGCTGTTACATGAGCCAACGCGCATTCGAACGGGAGCTGGTAATCCCTTCAAAGTCTACACACCGTTTTGGCGCGCATTTATGTCAGGGCCAGAGCCGCGCGATCCGGTTGATCCACCCTTGAAACTAAAAGATGGAAGCGCCCGTTTAAGTTCGGATCAGTTAGAGGCTTGGCATCTACTACCGACAAAACCAAATTGGGCAATGGGCATGAATGACGAATGGCACCCTGGCGAGCAAGCCGCGCATGAGCGTTTGGATACGTTTGTAAATGGTGCAATCACTGGGTATGCTGAAGACCGCAATCTGCCCTTCAAATTATCGACCTCAAAACTATCACCGCATTTGGCGATGGGTGAGATCAGCCCCTTTCAAATATGGCATGCGGCAAGCCAAATCAAAAACGCTCCACCCCGCGACTTGGAAGTGTATCGCAAAGAAGTCGTTTGGCGCGAATTTGCCTATCATTTGTTGTTTCATTTTCCAGACTTGCGTAGTGCAAATTTCAACGCGAGTTTCGATGCATTTGAATGGGCACCCTTGCGGCGTGAGCATCTTGTTGCTTGGCAAAAGGGGCAAACTGGCTATCCGATCGTTGATGCTGGAATGCGCGAACTTTGGCAAACTGGCTGGATGCACAATCGCGTTCGTATGGTTACAGCGTCGTTTTTGATCAAGCATCTTTTGATTGATTGGCGCGATGGTGAAAAATGGTTTTGGGACACGTTGGTTGACGCCTGCCCTGCCAACAATCCCGCTGGCTGGCAGTGGGTAGCTGGGTCCGGCGCGGATGCGGCGCCGTACTATCGAATATTTAATCCGATGATCCAGGGCGAAAAATTTGATCCTGATGGCGAATATGTGCGCCGTTATGTGCCTGAACTCAAAAATATGCCCTCGAAATTTATACACAGTCCTTGGGAAGCACCGGTCCTGGTCCTAAAAGAGGCGGGCGTGGTGCTTGGCAAAAACTACCCGCGCCCTATTGTTGATCATGCCATGTCACGCGAGCGTGCGCTTGAGGCTTACAAATCCACCAAAGGTGCGTCTTGACCATCATTTCAATGTCAGAAAAATCTGCGCAACCGAGTATAACCCGTCGGCGCATTGCAGTCGTTGGCTCTGGCATTGCGGGTGCGGCTGCCGCTTGGGCCTTGGCCGCAGACAATAACGTGACTATTTTCGAAGCCAGTGCAAAGCCAGGTGGTCATACAGCAACAGTCGACATCGATTATAACGGGACCGCAATCGCGGTGGATACAGGTTTTATTGTCTATAATGAGCACAATTATCCAAACCTGACTGCCCTGTTTTCCCATCTTAATGTCGCAACGCAAGCATCGAACATGAGCTTTGCGCTTTCGCTTGATCACGGGCGTTTGGAATGGTCGGGAGCGTCCTACGCATCGCTTTTTGCACAGAAGCGCAATTTGATATCTTTGCCGTTCCTATCCATGCTGCGCGAAATTGTGCGCTTCAATGGTTTGTGCGTTACCGATCGCAATAGCGGCCACACGGCCAAACTAACGATCGGTGATTATCTTCTCAAAAGACAGTTCTCTGCTCGTTTTACGGATGATTATCTCATTCCTATGGCGGCTGCAATTTGGTCAACACCGCGCGTTAAAATGTTAGACTTTCCTGCCGATGCGTTCATTACATTCTTTGAAAACCATCGCCTCATTCACAATGAGCGGCCTGATTGGCGCACTGTGACTGGCGGATCGCGCAACTACTTGGACAAGCTACTGGCAACAAAGGGCATAACATTGCGCTGCGATAGTGCTGTAGCGAAAGTATATCGTGCCAATGCCAAGGTTGAAGTCTCGCTTGCAAATGGTGCGACGGAGGATTTCGACACGGTGGTTATGGCTTGCCACTCTGATCAAGCGTTGCGCATTCTGGTGGACGGAAATGACCAAGAGCGCCAAGTATTAGGTGCGATCAAATATCGAGCCAATCGTGTTGTCTTGCACCGTGATGCAAGCCTGATGCCGAAGCGCAAGCGGGCGTGGTCTGCGTGGAATTATTTGCGTGCATCCAAAGCTGGTGATGAGCCGGAGGTCGCTGTCACCTATTGGATGAACCGACTACAAGGCATTGACGAAAAACTGCCACTGTTCATCACCCTCAATCCACCACATGAGCCAAAGCACGGCACAGTTTTTGGCGAATGGAGTTACGAGCACCCACAGTTTGATGAAGCGGCAATTGATGCGCAGTCAAAACTGCCATACATTCAAGGGCGCGGAAATGTCTGGTACGCGGGCGCATGGACCGGATTTGGCTTTCACGAAGATGGATTGCGTTCAGCTCTGGAAGTGGCTGTACAATTGGGTGCAGCGTTACCATTTTCTATTAGTGAGGCGCGTATTCAGCGCGTAATGGCAGCAGCAGAATGATGAGGCAGAACATATGATCAGCCAGCAGCAACCTGCCACGCTTTATTCTGGCAAAGTTATGCACCAGCGCATGAAGCCGTTCGGTCATCGTTTTGCCTACAAGGTGTTCTCGTTGTTTATTGATTTGGACCGTTTGTCCGAAGCGCAATCGCTGTCGCGGATGTTTTCCGTTGATCGGTTCAATATCGCCTCCTTTCATCAGGCGGATCACATTGACAGTCGCATTTCACCGATCACAAACGGCATTCGCGCATACGTAGATAGTCTGTTTGAAACCGCAGGATCGGCGCGCCCTGCTCGTGTATTCCTGTTCGCTTACCCACGTGTTTTTGGCCATGTTTTCAATCCCATAGCGCTTTATTATGCCTATGACGCTGTTGGCAAACTTACCGGTATGATTTACGAGGTGCGCAATACGTTTGGTGAGCGCCACACATATGTCTGCCCTGTCCAACAAGGTGAATTGAATGTTGCGGGCCTGCGTCAAAGCCAAGACAAACATTTTCATGTTTCGCCGTTCATCGACATGAAGGCACGCTATGATTTTCGACTGACACCACCGAGCGAAACCATGAATTTTCGTATTTTAGAAAGCGACGATGACGGCCCGCTTTTATCGGCAACGTTTGCAGGCAAAGCGAAGCCATTGACGACCAGAAATCTTGCCTCAGAATTAATCCGCATCCCGTTTCTTGGTCTAAAAATTGTGGGGGGAATTCACTTTGAGGCGCTGCGGCTCTGGCTTAAAGGCGCAAAATTTCGCCGCAGCCCGCCGCCGCCAAATCCTGCTAGTTTTGATCATAAAATACCCAGCCTGCCCGGAGAGTAGCATGAGCGTTCAATCACACGATCACACGAACGTCACTACATTGAACAAGGATAATGTGGCATCCATCATTAAGGGCCTGCCCGCTAAAGCGCGTATTGCGCTGTCTGCTGCGCTGCATTTGCCCAAGGGCTCACTGACGGTGCGTACGCCAGATGGAAAGTTCTTACGCATTGATGGCCGCGAGGCCGGACCAAATGCCGAGGTCCATCTGAAAAACTGGAACTTGCCGAAGCGCGCATTTTCGGGTGCTACAATTGGGCTTGCAGAAAGCTATTTCGATGAGGATTGGACGAGCCCTGATGTGACAACCTTTCTAGAA
>JBGTAU010000255.1:0-4765 GCA_041749675.1 Rhizobiaceae bacterium
GACGCTTTTTGCAGCTGGAGCCGTGGTTATACTCGACGTCAATGACCGGAGGCAGTGCGTTTTGTGATTTTGGAACGTTGCGGATGAACCATTTGGCTTGGTCGGCGCCGCTGCGGCACCAATAGAAGAAATGATAAGCGCCGCGTTTCAAGCCAGCAGCGCCCGCACCATTCCAATTTTTACGGAACATCGGATCGATATGATCGCCGCCGTCGGTGGCTTTGATATAGGCAAAGTTTGCGCCCTGCGTGCGCAATTTGGCCCAATCAATGTTGCCCTGCCAGCGCGAGACATCAACGCCGTGGATTGGGAAGGTTTTTGGTTTTACTGAGCCAAAGCTAATTGGGTGGGTATCGCGAAAGCGCGGATTGTACACCTTCGCCGATTTGAACGGCACCGCGGCTTTGCTTTGGGCAGGCGGGGAAGCCAATTCAAGTGGCGCGGACTGCGGTTCTGGCACAGTGATAATGGCAGGTGTTGCCACGGGCTGTTCGACTTGCGGGGCAGGATCAATGATGGCTGGCTGCGGCGCGATGACGGCGCGCTGTGGTGCCGCCATTATGGGCGCTGGTAAGGCTTGCTGGACTTGCCCGACATCTTCTTGCGGGATCGGTCTTGGCAAACGACCAATTGAGCCGGTCATTTCCTGCGAAGGCTGCTTGATATCGAGCGCACTGACATCCGATGAGGTTGTGCAGGCAGTCAATGAAAGCAAAGCAATTGACAGTGATATCAAGGAAATACGCATGTGAACCTGTACGCAAAACAACAAAGGAACAATCGGCGCAGTTCAACAGACTACGCGCATTCAAATAAGCTTAATGGGAAATTACCAACAAATGCTGAATCACTTGGACAGAATAAATAGTTTTTTAGCTTTTGTGATTTTCGCTAAAATCCACTTTCCAAAATGAGTACGGCAGCGATGCGCCGGAAAAAGCTGGTGGCCAGGCTTTCACCGCTGGCGCTGATGCGCACAATGCCGCGCTGAGTGTGCGGTATGTTCAGCTCATGTTGATCAGGTGTCACGCGTAGTTTTGTATATGTTGAAGCAGGGGCAAGCTCGCCATATGGAGCGGTTTTTGTGATTATGGTTCCGCCATTTATGTCGGTGAGTTCTCGATAGGGAAGGCGATTGCTTCCAGTATCTTCTATTTCAATGAGCTTGGCTTTCACAACGGGAAACATGAAGTCGTCGGGGTAAAAGGTTGCTGTTGCTCCAGTTGCTATTCGGTTGATTTGACTGTCTGTGGCAAAGCTGTGAATTTCAGCGCCGTTTTTCGATTTGATAACCGCCATCATAGTTGTGGGACCAACCCAGCGTTCTTTGATCAAAGCGGATTCAACATTGACGATAACGCCATCAAAGGGCGCGCTGACAATGCGTTGACTTGCGAGTGCCAAAATGCCTTCACGTTTTTGCACGGCGCGTGACAATTCCTCGTTTAACACGCGTGAATATGAGCGGCTTTCTAAATCAGACGCTTGCCTTAAAAGTTTGGTCTTTGCTGTTTGAATCAATGCGTTTGCTTTTGTTAGCTCAAAATCCAGATCTGGCATGGCCAGTTCTAGCAATGGTTCGCCCGCCATCACTTCGCGGCCTTCTGTTAAATAGGAGGCCACGATTATGGCGTCGGCTTTGGTGTGAATTTGCTCAAACTGGGAGGCAGTTAGCAAGGCAGGTGTTGTGATTGTGCGCGAAAGTGGCATGAAGAAAAGTGCTATGATTGATAGCGCAATAATTGCACTTTTTCGTGCGGCGATTGTCGAGAAATAGTGCTCGCGATGCTTCCACCAATGGTTCGCCTCTCGCCACAGAGGTACGATGACAAACCAAGCAATTTCTACAACGAAAAGGAATATGCCCAACAACTTAATGGCAAAGTGATAAACCAAGAGCGCTATGCCTAGATACAAAAACAAACGGTAGAACCATGTTGCCAGCGCAAAGGCGGTGAGAGCGGCGGTCTTTATCGTGGAAAATTCTTCTGGTTTGGGTTCGCCCGCAGCGAATAGAACTTCGCGCAAAGCCCACCTTGCTACAGCGAAACTGCGATCTTGAAGGTTGGGCATACCGACCAAGTCCGAGGCCAAAAAATACCCGTCAAAGCGCATCAGAGGATTGAGATTGACTACAATCGTGAGAAACCAACCCGTTGTGGCAACGGCAAATAAAATAGAACGGAAAACCCCATCGGGCACAAACACCCACAAAAGGGATGCCCAGATGGCGAGTACGAGTTCTACCATCATGCCGCCTGCGTCGATGAGCAGGCGATGTCTTTTTGGCAGAGTCCAAGCGGCACTAGTCTCTGTGTATAGGACTGGCGCAAACATCATAAAGGCGATCCCGACTGTGGGAACAGGAACACGAAAACGATACGCCATAAATGCATGGCCCGCCTCGTGCAGTAGCTTGATAAATGCGAAGGCGAGGGCGTACGTGGTCAACCCGCTCACTGTGAGCGAAGCGGCGAAACTGGCGGTAAACTGATCCCAGTGACGTGACACAAGGAACAGAGCACAGAGCCCAGCTGCCAGTGTGAAGATAAAAAACAGACGCGAAAAAAAATGGGCGACAAACGGCCACAGCAATTTTTGCAACCGCATTGGATTGAGCAATGGAATGCGAAAGAATAGATAGCCATGCAAAGCCGCCGTTAAAATTCCCTTTTTAGACCGCTTTGACTTTTCAGAGAATATTTTCCAACTGCCAATGTCTGCCCGTTCAACCAATTCATTTTGCGCGAGAAAATTTATCAACGGAGTTGGTTCTCCTTTGAAGGGGGCCGCTTGAGTAAGTTCAGTTATTTCCGCTTGCCCAAGATGGAAAAATTTGTGTCTTATCAAATCGGACAACACAAACATTGCGGACTGATTTTTCTCTTGGGGAGCGTTACTGAATGCCAAATCCTGCCGGAGCTTGGGAAATGGATGAACAGTTTCGTTGTTGGCTGCGTTGGTCATAGGCCGATTTTCTGGCGCAAAGCGGCGAGAGGGCGACGAAACATAAAATAGGCAAGGCTCACTTTTTGTGCACGCAATTGCGCTGTGCCGCGCTGGCCAATGCGCAAGTTGTGTATCTCATCTCGTATTGTGGCGCGCACTGGAAACGCCAATTGCTGATTATGCGCCGGCTGCGCTTGATAGCCCGCGGACTTAAAGGTCGCCGCTATAGGTTTGAGGGGATTGGAGTCTAGGAAAAGTGTTATGCTTTTCGTGGAATCTAACACAATTGAATCGGTCAAGCCGACTTCAATTGAGGCTTCGATTAATTTTGGATTGGCAATTTCGAGAATTCGCTCGCCCGTTGAGACCGGCTTACCAATCCAATCCTCTTTGCGGTTAAACATCACAACACCATCATGGGGTGAGCGTACAATCGTGCGTTCCATACGGGCCAGTGCGCCGTCGCGTTCGGCGATGTTTAAGGCGAGTTCGGACTGGGCAATGCCCACTTCACGGCGCAGTTCAGTAGATGCCCCGGCGCCTTGCTGGGCTCTGCGTAGACGTGCTTCGGCAATTGCGACTGACTTCTGTGCGATATCCAGTGTGGATTTTAGTTCGATGTCATTGAGCTTGAACAGGATCGTTCCGGCCGTGATTGCACTGTTTGGATCGACTTCGATACTTTCGATCACACCTGAAATTGGCGCGGCAGCGACGAACGGATTTTTGGCAACAATTTCTATTGGTGCTAAGATTGATAAGGGGACGGGTATAAACCCTAAAAGGCAGAAGCCCAAAGCTGCTATCGCTGCAAGGCGGCTTTTGTTGGTTACACGAAACCCTTGTCTGCCTTTGTATGACATTGCCCAATAGGCGTGCGCGGCAGTTGCACTCAGGCGAGCTGCAATGAGGCGATCACTTTCGGTAAATGGGCTTGCTGCGAGCGCAATGACTTGGCGGGTGGGCGGCTGGTCCTTGTAGGCAACGTTAGCTGCGATTGCCTTCAGAAAAGGAAAGTCATGGTGGTCGAGTAGTCGTTCGCCCAAAGCGACTGTTTTCCACTGATTGCTGGGCTTTTCTTTAAGGCTTGCTTGCGTGTGTTCGCACAAATTGCTGCAAAGCGGCGAGCGGGCATCGACGCTTGTGACATCCGAGCCGAATGCGACACTAAAAATCCCTGCTGGATTGGCTTCAATTATGTAGATTTGTTTGGCATTGATGATCTGTCGCCAATCGTTGACTACAAGATATGAGAGTTCTTCCGGAGTAGAAACTTCGCGTATCGCCGCTTCACATTCAAGCAGCAGCTCAATTTTGGACTTTTGCGCCTGAGCTGTTGGTGCTGAGGGCTTAAAGGTTTGAATTGGTTGGCCAAGATCAGCTGGCTTATGCCGAATATTCATGTACCGCCCTTTTCGATATCATCGAAAGTGACCGAGCCACTCATGCCCGAGCGAATAGATTGCGACGTTGAAGTTAGTTTTCCGATCACTTCAATGGTTTGGCTTACTGGATCGACTTCGGCGCCAAAGCGCTCCACCGTTCCGACCAGTGTTTCACCGGTTTCATCAACATGAAACGCAAATGCACTGTTTTGTTTTACTTTCGCCAGCCATTGCGATGGCATAACGAGTTCGACCTGTAAGTTGGTGTCATCAATTATGATCAGCAAAGGCTCACCTTGTTTTGGCATTTCGAGCGCAGCGATCGAGCTTGCTACAATACGCCCGTCGAAGGGAGCGATAATTGTACAATCTTTAAGGCGTTGATCGATCACGTCGCGCTCCGCAAGGCTTTTCGCCATCGCCGCCATCGC
>JBGTAU010000256.1:0-8971 GCA_041749675.1 Rhizobiaceae bacterium
AGACACGTGCACATTGTTGACATCCAACAGCAAACCGCAGCCAGTTCGCTTGGCAATTTGAGTGATAAAATCAATCTCCGACATGTCACATTGATCAAAAAGCACATAGGTTGACGGATTTTCTAACAACATTTGCCGACCGATGGTTGTTTGCACCTGATCAATGTGGTCACAAACGCGGGTCAAAACTTCCGCCGTGTAAGGCACCGGCAAGAGATCATTGTAATACGTATCTTCGTGCGTGGACCAAGCCAAATGCTCTGAGACAAGACTTGGTTGATAGCGATCTACAACGGATTTTAGACGCATCAAATGCGCAACATCGAGAGCGCCGGGCGCACCGATCGAGAGACCAACACCATGGACAGATAAGGCATAGTTTTCGCGCAATTGAGTAAGTTGGGTATGCGGCGCGCCACCTTTACCCATGTAGTTTTCCGCATGAACTTCGAAAAACGCTGCGTCAGCTTTGCTTTCAAAAATCGCTGCCAAGTGTTCAGGCTTGAAACCTGCCCCAGCACGAGGCTGGAGCAGGTGCGCCGGAAGATGTGACGGGTACAACTCAACATGGGTATTGCTTGCATGTTGCATTGTTTTCTCCCAGCTATTCATTTTACCTGCAGTTAAGCAGGAATATCACGTGTCAATGCTTCGAGCGAGCCAGAGCGACCGCCATCAAGCTGCATCGTTGTGCATGTGCCTTTGGCAACATACTTCCAGCTATTACCTTGGAAATCGACTTTGGATGTTCCTGCGCACGATGTGCCAGCACCAGCTGCACAATCGTTTGCACCAGCAAGCGCCACGCCAAAGCATTTTTCTTTCTCGGCAGCCGAAGCGCCGGAAACGCTGAGCAGCGAGCCAGCGGATAAAGCGATCGCAAATGCACTTGCAATCAAGGCACTGGAAAGAACGGTTTTAGCATGTGACATGAACATCTCCTGTTAAGAATGTGGATACCGGAACATTCCGGCGACGCCTCCAGCTATTGCAGAATGCGCTTTCAATGAGAAATCAACCGTACGCGATGCAATGACCACATTCACCTCACCAATCTGTGATTAAGAAAAAAATGTTGCCCAAAATGCTGCCTTATTTTTTGCCCTATTGACTCTTTTTGCATCATGTAACAGAGATAATTCATGGAGTGCGCCAGCGCTGCCGCAAGCATCTGGGAGGAGCTTGGGGACTGTGCGCGGCGCACCCGGCAACTCCCTAACATTGAGGCTATTTCTAGTTCGCTGGCGTGATGATTGCGCGAGGACAATTGGCTTGCCCTTAGCGGTTTTGTAGTTAGACTGAAGATCTGCCAGAGTTTAATCAATGGAGGTCATCATGAAATCTAGCCATCTTTTTATGACCGTCTTAGCAATAGGCCTCAGTGCCTGCACTGTGACTGTCGATGAAGGCAATCCGCCGCCACGACCTGGCCCTCGCCCCGGAATTTGCCCGCGCATTTATCAACCCGTTTGTGCAACCAGATTTGGTGAGCGCGAAACTTTTCCAAATGCGTGTGTTGCCGAAACCCGCGGGTTCGATATCATTTATGGTGGCGAATGCCGGCGTCGCCCGCCCTATATCGACCCACCGATCTCCCCAAGGCCACTGCCACCTAGACCTCGGCCTTTACCCCCATTTCCAGATGATACGGGAGTGGTCTGCCCAACAGTGATTGCACCGGTATGTGCAAGGAACCGAGGAATCGTCCGTACGTTCCAGAATGCTTGTATCGCGCAAGGGTCAGGTTTTCGTGTAATAGACGATGGTCCTTGCTAAGGATTTGCATCAGCCCAAAGGTTTTATGGGGCAAGCCAATCGGGATTGATCGCGACGCAAACATTTTCGTCGCGCCCAACCATAGTTTCGTTGGCCACGATCGAATCCAGCACTGCTTCCTCTGTTGCTTCCACAACCGCAGTGAATAGCGGATCAATTGAACTGGCTGGCAATATCGTCATGGTGTTGGTTAACCCCGACAACGCGTCGGCATTGGCAGTTGAGAAAGCAAGAAATAAATCGCCAGACCCATGATGCCCAACGGTGCCAGTGCGCGCCAATCCTAAGGGTACACGACGGGCAAGCCGCTTCAATTGGTGCGCCATGAGCGGAGCATCGGTTGCAACAATGGCTATGACTGACCCCGTCGGCTTTCCTCGCAAGCGACCGTCCAGATGATCACGTCCGATGTTCTTGCCCAAAACAGTCAGCTCTTCACGCAGCCCAAAATTTGCTTGGACAAAGACACCGACCGAAAAAGTACCTGCCGCTGTTTTCACTAGCCGCGAGGCAGTGCCGGAACCCGCCTTGAAATCGTAACATATCATACCGGTGCCACCGCCTACGCTGCCCTGTTCAATTGGACCTCGAGACGCATTATCAAGCGCTGCAAACACATGTTCGTCTTTGACATGAAAACCATTAATATCGTTGAGATCCCCATCATATGTTTCGGCAGCAACCGGCAAGCCCCAATCTTGATTTTGCCCAACACCATTTTGCACCATCCATTTGATTGTCGCATCACGGGCAATCCCACACGAATGCGTGTTGGTAATGGTGATCGGCGTTTGAAGCTCGCCGTTTTCTTCAATCCACAAAGTGCCGGTCATCTCACCATTGCCGTTAAGCGCATAAACACCCGCTGCGCAGGGCGCTGGATTAGCGGACAATGGTCTTGGCAAGATTGCGGTGACACCAGTGCGTACTGGTCCTTTACCAACAACAAGCGGGCCTTGGCCTTTAATGAGCGTACAGTAGCCAACGGCCACGCCTGCGACATCAGTGATGGCATTAAAGTGTCCCGGCACTCCGGTGAAATTTAAGCCGAGTGATCGCGAGCGCGGTTTTCCGGAAGGAGTTTTGAGCCAATGGTTTGATTGTATTTGCATAGATTCTACTTACCCAAATTCTGTCGCGCGTGAAAGGCGGCAACTTTATGGATGTTTGTTGGTTGGTTTACCTCGCATTTACCATAGCTTCAAACCACAACCATAACATTACCTTGGGTTAATATAAGCAAGTTAGATCATATCCAATCGTCTGGGGAAGACGGGCATTGGGGAAGATTTTTATTATGTCATTTCAGGGAATTCGCGACAGGTTTGGCTTATCCATCGGCAAAAACGCGAGCGATCCGACCGCTTTTCGTGCACTTCAACTACACGCTTTAATTGGTATGACCCCGTTGATGATGGCGGCCAACGTCGTCAATGCGATCATCGTATGTGTTGCATTGTCAGGCAAACCGTTTGCATACGGTGTTTATGTTTGGACTGCTCTGATTTGCGCCATGGCTGCAAGTGGCTATTATTCTTGGCGTGAATCCAAAGCCCGTCCCTTTCCGAATCGCGTTTCCCAGCGCCCCTTGAAGAAAGTCGCAATTAACTCGACACTTCTGGGCTTTTTATGGGGCGCTGTTCCATTAATGGCATATCCGACCGGCGACCTTGCAACCAAGCTGATTATTGTCGGTTTTGTTGGCGGCATGATGGGTGGCGGTTGTTTTGCACTTTATGCCATTCCGCGTGCAGTCGTAGGGTATCTATTCGGCATCTCAAGCAGCTTTTTCATAGCACTCGCCATTAGCCAAGGTCCAGGCGATTTAGCCATTGGTGCATTATTGGCCATGTATTTTGCCTGCTTGATAGTAGCAAGCTTGAACATGGCGCACACTTTTGCCGACAGCAAAATATCGGCCACCAAAGTCGAGGAACAAGCCTCTATCATCGGGCTTTTGCTAAAAGACTTTGAAGAGTGCGCCAGCGACTGGCTGTGGGAAACGGACGCCGAAGGCAAAATGACCCGCGGCGCGCAACGTTTCCATGAATCAACGGGAGTAGATCTCGCTATTATTACTATGGTCGGAAACGCAAATGCGTTTTCAGAATTACGCAAATCACCGCATCTGCACGGCAAAGGCTTTGCAAAATTTTTGGCAACATTGAAGTCAAAAACGCAATTCAGTGGGCTAGAGTTAAACATCCAAAATGGCGAGAATAGTGAAGTCTGGTTCAATTTAAGTGGCAAGCCGCTGTTTGATAGCGAAGGTGAATTCACCGGCTACCGTGGCGTTGCGTCTAACATAACCAAAGACAAACTTTCCAATGAGCGGATTGCATTTTTGGCACACAACGACGCTTTAACTGGTCTCGTTAACCGCGCGCATTTTTCCCACGCCATTGAACGAAGCTTTGAAAATCGCCGCCAATCACAATCACAACAGTTTTCGATATTTTACCTTGATCTTGACGGCTTCAAACTCATCAATGACACCAAGGGCCATAAAGTTGGCGATGAACTTCTGGTCGAAGTGGGTCTGCGCTTGAAAAAAGCGTTGCGCGAAAATGACGTTGTTGCACGCCTTGGCGGTGATGAGTTCGCGATACTTTTACGCAACGAGGTTTCAACACAATCTCTTGCACTGCTTGCTGAAAAAATAATCGACTCCATAAATCGTCCCTTCGAAATTGAT
This sequence comes from Rhizobiaceae bacterium, assembly GCA_041749675.1. Taxonomy (GTDB): domain Bacteria; phylum Pseudomonadota; class Alphaproteobacteria; order Rhizobiales; family Rhizobiaceae; genus JANMEX01. The sequence goes on from JBGTAU010000256.1 coordinate 4,472, forward strand.
GGTCAAATCGTCACCGTAGGCGTATCCATTGGTATCGCGATTGCGCCTAAGGATGGACGCGACGTGCAAACGATTTTGAACAGTGCAGACCTTGGCCTATACCGCGCAAAAGAAGAGGGCAAAGGCACCTTCCGCTTTTTCGAAACCAACATGGATGATGTGGTGCGCGATCGCCGTATCATGGAACAAGAATTGCGCGGCGCGTTGGCCGCCGGTCAATTTGAACTGCATTTCCAACCACTCGTTTCGGCCGTTGATGACACAACAAGCGGCTTTGAAGCGCTGATCCGGTGGAACCATCCAACACGCGGCCAAGTGCCCCCTTCGAATTTCATACCGCTTTGCGAAAAGACCGGGTTGATCAGCGAAATCGGAGACTGGGTGCTTATGGAGGCTTGCCGTATAGCAACGACTTGGCCTGAACACATGACCATTTCGGTTAATCTTTCACCGCATCAATTCCACAATCGGCGTATCGTAAAGGCGACGGCGGATGCATTGCGCGCAACGGGGCTTACACCCAAGCGCCTCGAATTAGAGATCACTGAAGGCCTGTTTGTAGATAATACCGAAGAAGCGTTACTAGCACTCAATGACCTTAAGGCCCTTGGCGTAATGACCTCATTGGATGACTTTGGAACAGGCTATTCAAGTCTATCTTACTTGCTGAAATTCCCGTTCGACAAATTGAAGATCGATCAATCTTTTATCAAGTCGATTGAGAAGGACAAAACTGCCCGCGATATACTCGAGACAATCGCCAAACTTGGCAAAATTCTCAATTTGTCCGTTACCGCCGAAGGCGTGGAAAATGCCGATCAAGCGTTGTTTCTGTCCACAATGGCGTGCAACCAAATGCAAGGGTTCCATTTCGGTCGCCCCATTCCAGAAGAGCAAATACCTTCGTTCTTGCTCGGTGAAACCAAGCGCCGCTTGGCTGGGAAAGACGCGATGAGGCAAGCGCAAGTTCGGCACAAAAGCCATGCTGGCAGAAGCCGCGTTTGATACTTCGCTGTCAAATGCTTTGATTACAAAAAATGCTAATAGCCATATCGTGGTGACAGTAAAATCATTGCCCGTTAACAAGCGCTAAAATCAAATTATGAACAGGCCCGCCCTTGGACATTTCTTGGCCGTCAAATGTTCGGCTCTTGGCCTTATATGTTTCATTTGCAGCTTTAACCAAAGTCAAAACCTTTGCGCGAATGAGTTTGCATTGCGCATCATTTTCTTGCCGCAAACCAACAGTGGTCGCGATAATCTCATCGACCATAGCGACAATATCCGCACCATGAACTTTTTCATGAGCGTGTACCCCCTCGCTAAATGACTTCCATCGCCCTGCCATTGGTCCTGAAAGTTTCGATGAAGGTTTAGGCAATGTGTAAGTGATTGTGACAAACGGCTTTGCAGATTTCATCACACACGCTGTGCCATCGGGCACATAATTGCGCGACCATTTAATATCCCAATTGGTATGTGCAATTGTTCTGACTGTGCCGATCAAGGGGCCGTTTTCGCCAATCGATTGATAGAGTTCCGGCCCAGTTGTTCCGGAAACTCCGTAGGGCTTTACAATTTCGCGTGGCTTCCATTCGGCGCTGCTGGCCGGTTGGGTGAGCAATAAAAATGCAACAAAGACACAAAGATTTTTCATGTTCAAGAACTACAGCCCCGTTTCCACGCTGACAAGCTCAACGATCATTTTGAACATGCACTTGTTCATCACCAAGATTTACTTTTAAGCATTCAAGTCACGAAGGCCTCATAGTATGACCGTTATAACCGATCTCCTGCCTACCTCAATGCAGCAACTCATTGATCACGTCGCATTCGCGTTGCTGCGGCAATAGTCTAGTTGCAAATTCTCGCAAAGGCTTGCTACGTATCGCAGAAAAGTATCTGCATAGTGGTGAAAAATTGAGCACGGTATACCGATGAGTGAAGCTGTCCGAGGCACCGATTGGACTTCGTCTGAAGTTGAGCGGTGCGTAGATGCGTATTTTGAGCACTTACGTCTTGACCTGCGTGGCCAAAATTTCAACAAAGCAAAGTTGTATCGGGCATTATCCGAAGGAACTGGGCGAACGCCCTCATCCATGGAATTCAAGTTTCAAAATATTTCTGCAATATTAGACGAATTGGGACGAGAGTGGATTATTGGTCTGGCTCCACAGGCAAATTACCAAAAATTATTGGCTGACATAGTTGGCGAAAGGCTCTTAGAGCTTGAAAGGGATATAGTCGTTGAGACAAAAGCAACGTTTTCAAACGCACTTGAGGATTTAGCATCTTTGTATGTGGAAGCACCTCCAGAGCGCTCCATTCAGGCAAACCCGCTTCCTGATTATATGGAAGCACTAATCAAAAAGTTCGACCCAGTCGCTCGAGACATGCGAAATCGAGAGCTGGGTGAAGCAGGTGAGGAGTTGATTCTTCAGTATGAGAAACGATACTTGAAGTTGATTGATCGCCATGATTTAGCAGGCAATGTTCGTTGGGTTTCTAAATTGGAAGGCGATGGCGCAGGATATGATATCTTAAGTTTTGACGATCGCGGCGAAAAGAAATTTATTGAGGTGAAAACTACCACTGGTGGCAACAAAACTCCTTTTTTCGTTAGTCGCAACGAATATGCCTTCTCTGTAAAAGAAATCGAAAAATATCGGTTGATGCGGCTATTTGACTTCCGCCGAAAGCCGCGCGCTTTCGAAATGACTGGGCCGCTTGAAAACTATGTTCGCCTTTCCACTGAAACGTTTCGTGCAGACTTTAAGGCGTAAAAAATCTGTTGGACGTCTGTTTCCTAACATTTACTGTCACCCCTCAAACAACATTCGCGTTGCTTCATCCGCAGGAAAGAGCAACTCAATGCGCAGGTCCGCAAGGGCGATGTCCTCGGCGGAGCCGAATTGCAAAATTGTGCTGAACACTGCGAATGTTTGCCCGTGCATTCGGTAGCGAGCGGGGATAACTGCCGGCATATCACTGAGTTTGGGTGCGGACTGCAAAACTGGGTCGCGCGCCAATTGCTTCGCCGCTGCATCCAAAGTAGCGTCGCCGCCAAGATGCAGACTTTCGGTGCGCAGTCGTGCCAGGGTATGGGCGGCAACTTCCGGCCAATTCTCGATCAATGTGGCAGCTCTGCCCGGTTCGAGCATCGCCGTCAAAATACTGCCTCCTTCGGCAATTCCAAAGGCTGCCAGCACAACCCCGCCAGACTGATTGCTCATCACAATATTCCAGTGCCGATCAATAACAAGCGCCGGATAAGGGTCATGCCGGTCTATGATGCGTGTGATTGCGTTGCGCACAGGCTGCATATCGCCAGCACTTAGCGCTCGTGCGGCCCATGCGGGGCGGAACCCCGCAACATCGAGCATACGGTTCCGCTCACCGCGCGGCACATCCAAAACTTCACCAAGTTGCATCACCATCGACCGGCTGGGCCGTGAACGACCAGTTTCCATGAACGCAATGTGCCTTGCCGAAACATTGGCCGTCAAACCGAGCTCAAGTTGGCTGAGCCGCCTCTTGCTACGCCACTCTTTCAACACAGCTCCAAACCCGTTTTCCTGCATGATACATCTCCGTTGGCTATACATCTTCGCATACTGGCTGCCACCGCACACTTACCTCGTAGGTAATTGTCAGCTGATTTTCCATGCATCATGCTCGGGCAGCAACACAATCAAATCTGGAGTATTCACAATGCCTGTTTCCACCGCAATCGTCTGGCTCAAAGTGGCCAGCGCCATTCTATTAATTGGCTTTGGCCTATTGTTCGCTGCGGCTGCCCATCCGCCGTTATCTGGTCTGGTCACATGGCTAATCGATATCGTGATCTGGCCGATGGATGGTGCGCAGTCGCTTGTCGCTCAGGAAACTCGGCTAGTGTTGGCAATTGGCGGCGGCATCACTTTGGGGTGGGGCGTCATGGTTTGGCTTTTGGCCAGTCATCTGATGCCAGTCAATCCGCTACTCGCCCGCCAGATTATGCTGCGCAGCTTCCTTGCATGGTTTGTTGTAGACAGCATCTGTTCTTGGCTCGCCGGTGTACCGTTGAACATTTTTGCCAATGTCGGTTTCCTCGCCGCTTTCCTTTATCCGCTTCTGCGCATAGACCAGCGCGCGCTAACTACCGCCTCCTGACATCCCCTGTCAGCATCTCCTGATTAAACGCCGTCCGCCCCTTCCATTCTGGGCGGACTCTCGCCATATTCACCTCATGTCTAATACACCCAAAAAACCATCCGGATTTGAAGAGTCACCGCAAGCTGAATTTGAAGGCGTGCCTTATTCTGGCAATGTGTCTGACTGGGTGCGTGAGTTAGAGCAGGCGGCGGCGAAGGAATCGCGGAAGGCAGAAACGCGGGAAATTCGCTCGAAAGCAGGCACGCATCGCGTGACGGTGGAGCGCAAGGCACAAGCGGACATTCCGGTCGATCCAAACGATGCGATCCGCGCAGAAAATATCAAGAAGGCCACGACAGGCCGGCG
>JBGTAU010000257.1:0-2575 GCA_041749675.1 Rhizobiaceae bacterium
TCGATTTGCAAATACGCTCTGTTTGCCGCTAGGCAGTAACTCGGACTTTTCGTCCTCCGAAAGCATAAATTCAATTGCAAGTCGCTCAACAGCATCGCTAATTTTTATTTCTCCGCCCGATGAGAGACGCAAAACAGGAAGCATAAGAGTCTGATAGTCTGGAATTGGCATGATTGTATCCGAACGACGCGATTGCACTTGGAGTTTGTCGCATCAGCACTCTTTAGTTGCAAGGTTTTGATTGTTCGGGAACTGGTATTCGAAACGGATTTTGTTGAATTTTCACTTCCTCAAAACTATGCCGAAACGCTCCAAGTGATCTCTCCCCTTGAGGGAGAGATGTCGGCTACGCCGACAGAGAGGGGTGCCCCGATTGTGACCAATGTGGGTGCCAAACTATTCGCGGCATTTGGTGCCCTACTGTTGAACAACTTTGCCATCGTTCGGGAGCACCCCTCTCTGTCCTGTCGGACATCTCTCCCACAAGGGGAGAGATCGGCTAATCGCCAAGCTGATGAATTATGTAGCGCCTGAAACTCACCCCACATCAGCCCGAATATCCACCTTGTCCGGATAAAACGCCACGTGATCGCGAATGTCGCTCACCTGATCGTACGGCTGATCATAGGCCCAGACGGAATTTTCCGCAGTGCCGTCCTTGCTGGACAGTGACCAATAGCGGGCATCGCCTTTGAATGGGCAGACAGTTTTGTGGTCGGTTTCGATGAAATGCTCCATCTTGCAATCATTGCGTGGCACGTAGAAAACGGCTGGATAGTGGCCTTCGTTCAGTTGAAGCGCGCGCTCTGTGGAGGCAACTAAGGTTCCCTTGAATGTGACCACAACGCGGCCGAGAAACGGGGTTACAGTGATTGTGTGTTCGGGCTGGGCAATGAATGCGGCAGATTGGACCATGAATAATCTCCTTGAGTGAATAAGATGGGTAAAAAGCAGCTACGGACAAGGGAATTGTGGCGGGAATGTTTCCCTTGCGATCACAAATTGGAATAGATTGTAACGATGACAATCCAACAATTGCCCGAAAACATAGTGAACCAGATTGCTGCCGGTGAGGTCATTGAGCGACCTGCCGGCGTTGTGAAAGAACTGGTTGAAAATGCGCTGGATGCGGGCGCGCAAAAGATTGTGATTGTCACGGCGGGCGGCGGTCTGTCCCTCATCCGCGTCAGCGATGATGGTTCTGGAATCGAGCCTGATGAACTCCTACTCGCTGTCTCGCGCCATTGCACGTCCAAACTTTCCGACGATTTGTTGGATATCCGCTCGCTCGGTTTTCGTGGAGAAGCGTTGCCGTCCATCGGCTCCGTTTCGCGGCTTTCGATCAAGTCGCGCACGGCAGGTGCCGATAGTGGTTTTGAAGTGCAGGTGGATGGCGGCAAGCTTTCCGGCCCGCGCCCTGCCTCGCAAATCAAAGGCACGCAGGTTGAGGTGCGCGATCTGTTTTTCAACACGCCTGCCCGCCTCAAATTTATGAAGGGTGAGCGCGCGGAAGCTTCCGCCATCACCGACGTCATCCGCCGCATCGCCATCGCCTTCCCGCATGTGCGCTTTGAGCTTTCCGGCCCTGACCGGCAGGCGTTGACACTGGTGGGTACGGACGAGGCCGCCCTGCCCTCCACGCGCCGCATTGCCGATGTCGTGGGTATGGAATTCACAGAAAACGCCATCGAAATTGACGCCATGCGCGAGGGGGTGCGGCTCACCGGTCTTGTCAGTCTGCCGTCCTACAATCGTGCCTCGGCCACGCATCAGTTTGCCTATGTCAACGGGCGACCAGTCAAAGATAAGCAGATCGCAGGCGCAGTCCGCGCCGCCTATATGGATGCGATGGCGCGGGACCGGCATGCAGTCACAACACTGTTCTTGGAGTTGGAGCCCGGTCAAGTGGATGTGAACGTGCATCCGGCAAAGTCCGATGTGCGCTTTCGTGATCCGGGCTTGGTGCGCGGTCTGATCATTGGCGCCATCCGGCAGGCATTGGCTAGTTCGGGCATTCGTTCAGCCACAACGGGCGCCTCCGGTATGATGGATGCCTTCCGCCCCGGTGACGCGACGCGCCCTTCCTATGCCGGCCAATGGCAACCCAAACCGGCGGCGGATTGGTCCCCTGCCCAGTCGCCCTACCGTCCGCAAAACTTTGAGCAGCAGGGTTTTGGTGAGCAATCGCAGGCAGCCTTCGCGCATATCGCCGCACCATCAGCAGCAATGGCGTCTCCGTCTCAAAACTCAACATATCAAGACCACCCTCTTGGCGCAGCGCGGGCACAAATCGGCAAGAATTATATCGTGGCAGAAAGCGGCGATTCGCTCATTTTGATTGATCAGCACGCAGCCCATGAGCGCCTTGTCTATGAGGCATTGAAGGGTGCATTGGCCAGCCGCGAATTGCCGTCTCAATTACTGCTTATCCCCGACATCGTCGATCTGCCACCCGATGATGCCGAGCGTCTCGCGGTCCACGCCCCGCAGTTCGAGCGCTTCGGCCTCATGCTGGAGCGGTTTGGTCCCGGCGCTGTCGCCGTGCGTGCCACGCCCTCCATGCTTGGCAAAGTGG
>JBGTAU010000258.1:0-2628 GCA_041749675.1 Rhizobiaceae bacterium
GACCAATTGCTCGAACAATTATGGCCCGTTCCATTTCCCGGAAAAGCTTATCCCGCTGGTTATATTGAGTGCGCTCGATGAAAAACCGTTGCCTGTTTATGGAAAGGGCGAGAACATTCGCGATTGGCTTCATGTGGAAGACCATGCGGCTGCACTTGAAGCAGTGGCTACATCCGGTCGCCTTGGTGAGAGCTACAATGTAGGCGGACGCGCTGAGCGCCAAAACATTGAAGTTGTGCGCGCAATCTGCGCCGTGCTGGACACGAAGCGTCCCCGCAGGAATGGTGAGCCGTATGCAAACTTGATCAATATGGTGACCGACCGCCCGGGACATGACAGGCGCTACGCGATTGACCCGTCCAAGATCGAGAATGAACTGGGCTGGCAGGCGCAGCACACGTTTGAATCCGGACTTGAGAACACTGTTGATTGGTATCTCAATAATGAATGGTGGTGGAAGCCACTGCATAATAGTGTTGGCCAAAGGCTGGGCACAGGCAAGGCAGGCAAATGAAAGTCGTTGTGACAGGACGCGACGGCCAGGTAGCGCAAAGCATTGCGGAGCGCGCCAATGGAATAGCCTGGCTTGATGTCGCTTTTGTCGCCCGACCTGAGTTTGATCTCGCTGATGCCTCGTCCATAATATCCACGTTGAACGATATGCGTCCGGATGTCGTCGTTAGCGCTGCTGCGTATACCGCTGTCGACTTGGCCGAAGACGAACCAGAAGCGGCGCAAGCGATTAATGCTGATGGACCCGGAGAAATTGCTCGCTGGTGCGCGGCTAACGGCGCTCGGATGATCCATCTGTCTACGGATTACGTGTTCGCTGGTACGGGAACAAGTTCGCATCTGGAGACTGACGATGTTGACCCGCAAGGTGTTTACGGTCGAACAAAGTTGACTGGTGAGATCGTCCTCCGCGCTGCGCTGAAGGATCATTTAATCTTGCGCACGGCGTGGGTGTATAGCCCGTTTGGCAAAAATTTTGTCAAAACAATGCTGAAAGTTGCCGAAGCGCGTGACAGCTTAAGTGTTGTTGCCGATCAACATGGTAACCCGACAAGTGCGTTGGATATTGCGGATGCAATTCTGACTGTTCTCAGAAAATGGAATGACGGTGCATCCGTGGGTTTGGGTGAAACATATCATTTGGCGGGAACGGGTGAAGCCGTGTGGGCCGACCTTGCTGAGCAGGTATTTTTCACCAGCAAAGCCGCTGGCGGTCCATCTGCATCTGTCACGCGCATTACAACTGATCAAGACCCAACCAAGGCCAAGCGCCCGGCCAACTCAAAACTGGATTGCGGAAAGTTTGAGCGAGACTTCGGGTGGCGCGCGCCGGAATGGCGCGATTCAACTGATGAAGTCGTGAAGCGCCTTCTGCGCGCGGGCTAAACAAATCCGATGAAAATACTGGTGACTGGCGCAACGGGCTTTCTGGGGACTGCGCTGGTGCCGGACTTGCTCGCAGCAGGCTATGATGTAGTTTGCCCGCCTCGTGCAGGCGAGGGCGCTGCCGACCTTGATCGACCTGAAAGCTATGGCGCGCTTATGGACGGGGTGGATGTTGTCATCCATCTGGCAGCGTTCAATCCGCGCGGCTGGTCTTTCCGATCGCTTCAAAAAGAACGTGTGTTGGCAATAAATGCTGATGCGACTGGAGCACTAGGCCGTATCGCTGCAGAGCGTGGCGTTCAACATTTCATCTTCGCAAGCTCCGCCCGTGTCTACGGAATTGGCCTATCGCCTTACGACGAGCAATCGCCGCTGCTCGCTGCGGATACGTACGGGCAAGCCAAAATCAAGGCTGAGGTAGCGCTGGAAGATGCAGCTTTTGGCACAAAAATGATGCTGACCGTTATGCGCCTGCCGATGGCAACTGGAAAATCCGGTGGTGTTTTTGGGCTGGCCGTGAGGCTCTCCAAATACGGCATTCCCTTGCCGGATAGGCTTCTCGATGCACAAAAATCCGTGATCGACAGGGCGGTGTCGGTGTCTTCGTTGGTCAAGACTCTAGAACTGCGACAAGATGGACTCGTCAATGTCGCCAACAGCCAAACTCAGACTCTGGATCAGGTTTGCACGAAGGTGCTCGGCAGAAGGCCAAGCCGCTTTAGGCTTCCTAGCAGGCTGGCATCGCGGTTATTCAAGCTGCCGTGGTTGGGATATTCTATCGAGCATGCTTTGAGCGATTGTGTGCTGGATACGGACAAATTCAATGAGCTGATGAAAACAGCAGAAAAGACCTAAACTCGCGACCATTTAAGGGTGGCTGCAGGTTTTCTTTTGAAACGCCAACTTGTATGTGCGGCAATGAAGAGCGGGCAGGCGTAGCATTACGGGTACAAAGGCAAATCTTGTCCTGAAAAGCCGAGTTTGTGGAAGCTTGTTCCTTGTTCTTGCCTCAGCACAATGCGAGTTGGCGCACGATAGTTTCCTTGTCCACATAGCAAGGTTTAAAACCGGACGGAATGTTTATGACCAAGACAATGACACACCTCCAAAAGCTTGAAGCGGAGGCGATCCATATTTTCCGCGAGGTTGCGGCGAATTTTTCCAAGCCGGTGATGCTTTATTCCATTGGCAAGGATTCGTCTGTGATGCTGCATTTGGCGATGAAGGCGT
>JBGTAU010000259.1:0-1828 GCA_041749675.1 Rhizobiaceae bacterium
TCTTCAAACTGGAGGCGGAGAATTTTGATGGAGACCAATCGGCGTTGGCCGGCTGCTTGAAATCAACGGCGGATGCAATGCGCAATCGCGTTGGCGATAGACACAAACTCACCGTCGCAGCGGAGTAGAAATCATGGTCAGCATTGCTGCAGTCAGCCAAACACTTTCTACAAACAGCACACAGGCAGCGCAGAAAAAATCGACGCTCGATTATGATGCGTTTTTGAAATTGCTCGTGACGCAATTGAAAAACCAAGACCCGACAAAGCCGATGGATTCAACGGAGTATATCGCTCAGCTCGCCACGTTCTCAAATGTCGAGCAGTCAATCAGTGCTAACAAGAAGCTTGATGAGCTCATCCTGCAAACTCAGATTTCGCAAGGCATTGGTCTGGTTGGTCGACATGTGACGTCGCTGGATGGTCTCGGTGAAGGAACGGTGGAATCCGTGCGCTTTACCGAATACGGGATTGCCGCGACGCTGTCTGACGGCAGTGAACTTTTGATCACAGAGCGGGTCACCATCGGCCAATGAGCCCGATTGATGCGCTGGACTTGGTGCAGCTGGCGATGTGGACGGTGATCGTCACATCGGCGCCCGCGGTGGTGCCTGCCATGATTTTAGGCATCGTTATCGCGCTGTTGCAGGCGCTCACGCAAATTCAAGAAGTAACGCTCACCTTTGTGCCCAAGATTATGATTGTGTTCTTCTCGATTGCATTGTCCGCAAATTTTATGGGCAACCAGATCAATGGTTTTGTGACGGTTATATTCGATCGGATTGAAAAGGGTTTTTGAATTCTGGCGCGACGGTTCGGCGCAAGTTTGATCATCTAGTGTTTGCAAACAGCAACAGGATGATGACGTCGCATGAGCCTTCCAGCAACGGTCTACAAACCGCGGGAACGCGTTTCGACTGATATCAGTTTTGCGCTGGGTATTGTCTTCATTCTCAGCATTTTGTTTTTGCCGATTCCGGTCATTCTGATTGATTTCGGGCTGGCGCTGTCTCTGTCTCTTTCGATCCTCATCCTGATGGTCGCGCTATGGATTACGCGGCCGCTCGACTTTTCAGCGTTCCCCACAGTGTTGCTGATTTCCACGATGTTGCGGCTATCGCTGAACATTGCCACGACGCGCATCATTTTATCCCACGGTCATGAGGGAGAGGATGCTGCAGGGCATGTGATCAGCGGGTTTTCGCGCTTTGTTATGGGTGGAGATTTTCTGATTGGTCTCGTCGTTTTCACCATTTTGATCATCGTCAATTTTGTGGTGATCACCAAAGGTTCCACCCGCATAGCGGAGGTTGGCGCTCGCTTTACGCTGGACGCAATTCCCGGCAAGCAAATGTCGATTGATGCGGATCTGTCGGCAGGCGTAATTGACGAACAAGAAGCACAATTCAGACGCCGCGAATTGGAAGAAGAAAGTGCGTTCTTCGGCTCGATGGATGGCGCCTCGAAGTTTGTACGCGGGGACGCGGTTGCAGGGCTTATCATCACTGCGGTGAACATTTTTGGCGGCATCATCATCGGGATGGTTCGCCACGGAATGACCATCTCCGAGGCTGCGGAAGTGTTCGTCAAGCTATCTGTGGGTGATGGTATCGTCACGCAAATGCCTGCGCTGATCATCTCGCTTGCGGCCGGTCTGATTGTTTCAAAAGGTGGCACGCGCGGTTCGGCAGATGCAGCGGTTCTCAAACAGCTTGGCGGCTATCCGCGGGCTCTGTTTGTCGCTTCCGTTTTGCTGCTTTGCCTGGCTTTGATGCCCGGCCTGCCTACTCTGCCCTTCCTCGTGATAAGCGCCTTGATGGCCGGCGTTG
>JBGTAU010000260.1:0-1683 GCA_041749675.1 Rhizobiaceae bacterium
TTGCTCACAAATCCAACGCTGATTGTCCGCCCTGTTGCTCTTTCGGCGCTTTCTTGAATGCCGTGGTGTCAATCACCGGCAGGCGTGGCACTTCGCGGAAGTTTAGGATGCCATCAATGGTGAGGATTTGGATGCGCGGGATGCGCCCGTTGGTGGTTTCGACAAAGCCAGCCGCGGCAGCTTCGGCTATCATCGGCTTGGTTGGCGGCAAGAGCGTGATAAACAGGCCAATCATCGCCTTATCGCGCTCGATGACGCTTTTGAGTTAGTGGATTTGATCGACAGAAACGCCGCCGCCTTTGACCTCGATGATGGCCTTGTCGGTCTGCGTTTTGCCGGTGCGCAAATAGACAATGCCGTCAATGCCGGTATCCGCGCCCTTCTTGCCGCCGCGAAACGGTTGAGCGTCGGGGATCAGCGTGATGGCCCATTTCTCGAATTCATGCTTGTCGCGCTCCGCCAAGTCGCGGGCGGCGCCCAAATCTTTCGGCACGCCGATGGTCTGGAAATCGGCATCTTTGCCAAACGCATCGCGCAGCCGCCGCTCAATCAGCGAAATGGCGAGATGGGTGACGTCAATGCCAATCCACTGCCGCCCGAGCTTTTGCGCGGCATGGACAGTCGTGCCGCAGCCGCAGAATGGGTCGAGGACGACATCACCGGGATTGGAGGAGGCGGAGAGGATGCGCTCAAGCAAGGCGACGGGTTTTTGGGTGGGGTAGCCGAGGCGTTCTTGGTTCGAACCATGAAGTGGTTGTATGTCTGTCCACACGTTGCCTACTACTTGCCCTTCATTCTCATCCAAATAGCGCTTCAGCTGCAATCGTTTGCTTAGATCGGACGGAAAATGAATTTTCCCTGCGTCTTCAAGTTTTTGCATAGTTTCCTGTGAGTATCGCCAGCCGCGTGCAGGTGGTTTATAACCTCTCCACTCATACCAACCGTTTGAAACTCCTGTCTTTTTGTTAATCGCAGCCATCCCGCCACCTTCGGGGGCGGACATATCACTGAGCCGATACTTTCGACCATCGCCGTCATCGTGACGATAAAATTTATCAGAATATGTGTCGTCCAACTCAACTCTTTGGACGTTGAATGTGTAACTGCTGCTTTTTGTGTAGTGAAGTATCATGTCAGAAACGTCAGAAAAGTGCCCCTTTGCATCGCTATGCGACGACTGCCGTTTCCATATAATCTGTGATTTGTAGAGTTTGATATGAAAGATAGAATCCAGCAATATTTTCAGATAATGACCGGCACTTGTATCGCAATGCAAATAAAGGCTGCCAGTTGGCTTTAGCACGCGGTGCAATTCGATGAGGCGGATGGCCATCATAGCGAGATAGGCCATCATGTCGTTCTCGCCCAAAAATCCGCGCATGGCCTCCAGCATCCGCGCGGCATCTGTGTTTTTGCCTTGCAGCAATTCCCAATAGGCGTTCTCAGCGCTTTCCGTTGACTTCATGCTTGCCGTCGCCGCGCATCACCTGCCGAAGAAGTCGCTCAACGTGGTCAACGCCGCGACCATCCTGCACCGTCTCGCGCAAGCCAAAGTCAACATCACGCGCCCGCAGGATGCGGTGTGCGTGCCCCTGGTCAACGCGCTCGCGGACATGCTGATCGAGGAGTTTTGGAAGATGACGCCGGCGCAGAGTAGCACACCCGGCTGGAGCACCCGCGCGA
>JBGTAU010000261.1:0-2385 GCA_041749675.1 Rhizobiaceae bacterium
CGTTTGCTGTCCATGGGCAGCATCTACCGCGCCGTGCTTTCAGAGCCTGTATCGCGCGGCGATAAATCAACGACGCGCGATGTTTTGCGTTCGTTGCGTGACATTGCAACCCTGCGCCAAGCGGCTGTTCACGATGCAAATGGAAACCTACTTGGCGAAATGGGCGGTGGGGCGGTACTCGAACGAACCGTATTGAACTCTGGTGAGTTTGGCTTGCGCGAAATTTTGACCAAGCAAACCGTGCGCATTGAAAGTGACATTATGCTTGGCGGGAAAACCGTCGGGAAATTGCGTTTGATTGCCGACATTTCGTGGGTGATTGCACAATTTTGGCTGCAAGTGACAATCGCGATGGTAACAGCCGCGGTAGCGATTTCCATTGCTTTAATTGTCGGAAATATGCTGATCCGGCGTGCATCAAAACGCTTGTCAAATTTAGCAACCGGACTTGCTGATATCGGAACCAAGGAAACACTGGCCTACAAATTTACGCGGCAAAGCAATGACGAAGTCGGTATATTGATTGATGCTTTCAATGATATGATGGGACGCATCAGCAAACGCGATCAAGCATTGCGCCAATACAATGAAAATCTTGAGCAAACCGTGTCTGAACGAACCAGCGAATTGGTGATTGCGCGCGACGAAGCTGAAAGTGCCAATGCCGCAAAGTCCGAATTCCTAGCAATGATGAGCCACGAAATCCGCACACCGATGAATGGGATGATGGTGATGGCGCAAATGCTGGCGGCCGCACCTTTGTCGCCGCGTCATCTGCGCTTTGCCGAGATCATCAATCGCTCAGGGCAAAACCTATTGTCGATTATCAACGATGTGTTGGACATTTCTAAAATTGAAGCCGGTAAATTGGTCATAGAGGCCAACCCGTTTTCAATCGATGACATTCTGGCTGACATTCATGGATTGTTTTACGAACGCGCGCGGGAAAAATTTATCTCAATCAATTATGTAATTGATCCTTCAGTGCCCAAAGTTTTGATAGGCGACGCGACACGCTTGAACCAGGTGATCACCAACCTCGTCAACAATGCACTCAAATTTACTGAAAAAGGCGGGGTTACAATCCACGCCAAAACGCTGCAAACAAGACATGACTTGACCTTGCAAATCAGCGTTACCGATACCGGCATTGGCATCGCGGCTGACAAATTGGCAATTGTTTTTGAGCGGTTCGCGCAGGCTGATCAATCGATCACGCGTCGCTTTGGTGGCACAGGCCTCGGACTTGCTATCTCTCGCCGACTGGTCGAGGCGATGGGCGGCGAAATTTCGGTACGCAGCCGCGAAGGACAGGGTTCGGTATTTGAATTTAATGTAGACATAGAAGCTGAAAAATTACCGAATGAAATCAGCTATTTCGATGGCACTAAAATCAAAGTGTTGATGCAAGACACTGTTCAACGCGCTGCATTTACTGAAGCGTTGGTCGCCCTTGGGGCACAAACACTGTCTGAACATGATGACAAGCAATTTGACATCTTAATGTGCGACAATGCTGAAATTGTCGATCAATCCAAGCAAACAGCATTTTTTCTAGAACAAGCCATTGACGCTGGCATGACTGGCTATAAAGGGCGTGGGCGATTGGTGTTCGCACTCCCAGCGCCAAGAAGTCAGCTTCGCCAGCTGGCAATAGCGGTGAAATCTCAAGACTTCTCAAGTTTCCGCGCGATCAACAGGACTGCGGACCGGGTGGCGAACTATACGATGTTCCGCGGCTTGCGGGCGCTGGCAGTTGACGACAACACCGTCAATCGCGAAGTCTTGGTGGAAGCCCTTTCTTCTATCGGCATTGATGCCGAAACGGCTGTAAACGGTGAAGATGCGCTGGCCAAGGCAAAGGCCAACACGTACGACATCATATTTATGGACTGTTCGATGCCTGTGATGGATGGCTACACCGCCACCAGAATTTTGCGCGATCGCGAAAAGGGCACGGACCGCCGCGTGCCAATCGTTGCCATTACTGCACTGACCGAAAAAGCGGGCAAACACGATTGGCGCAACGCTGGTATGGACAGCTGGATTTCCAAGCCATTCACCATTCCATTGGTTGCTGAGCGCATATCAGCACTTGTGCTCAAACACACGGCAACGCCGAGTGATCAAACTGGCCTCAGCCACGCTGAACAACATGCGGCCAAATTTGATGCGGTGCCATTGCTAGACGAGCAAACCGTGTCCATGATTGCGCGTATCGGATCGCATGGCACGGAGCCAGCCACACGCAAGATCTTGCAACTGTTTGCCTTAAACGCAACTGCATCAATCAAACAATTGCGCGATGCAAACCAGGGCGAGGCTATCGAGAGCCTCGTAGTCATCGCGCATAATTTGCGATCACTGTCGCAAAGCGCTGGCGCC
>JBGTAU010000262.1:0-9565 GCA_041749675.1 Rhizobiaceae bacterium
CTGATCTTTGTCAACCGCTCCTTCAGTACTTCAATCTTCACCGCCATAGCTCGACCGAACCCAACACTTGTGTGGGTATTGATAGCAGTGGCGTTGATGTTGAGCGTTACCTTGCTTTGGCCGTTTGCACGCGATCTTTTCCGCTTCGGGCCGCTGCATTGGAATAATCTGGCGCTCATTTTGGGCGCGGGTATTTTAGTGTTGATAGTGCTTGAAATGCTTAAGCCTTTGTTCCGAATTCATACGCCAGCGAGCGCCAAATTAGCCAGCGTATCACTTTAAAACTTTCCATGTGATGTGAGTACTTTCCGAAGCTGCAAATAGCGATTGCAGACGCGTACATTCCTTTCAAACGAGTAGTCACCCATCAAATGTCTGACGGCTGGTTTCGTGAAATGTGACGCGTAACAAGGAACAATCATGGACGGGTTTATTGATAACATTGAAGATCTGACAGATGAAAACCGCAGTTTTCGCCAAGTGCTTTACACGGGTAAACATCTTCAGTTGGTCCTGATGTCTTTGAAAGCATCACAAGATATCGGTGATGAGATCCATACCGGTCACGATCAATTTTTCCGCATCGAAAAAGGGAAGGGCAAAATTACTATTGATGGCAAAACCCGAAAAATCACTGCAGGTGACGCTATCATTGTGCCTGCCGGTGCGCGACACAATCTATTGAACACCGGCAAGAAATCGATGAAACTTTATACGCTGTATGGCCCTGCGAACCACTTGGATCAATTGGTGCAAGCGACCAAAACCGAAGCGCTGGCCGCTCATGAAAAATTCTCTGGCGCGACAACAGAAACTAAGGCCAAAGATAAAGTTCGACAAACAAGCACTGCATGCTCCCCTTCGATTTAGTCATAGCGGGGATAGATGGCGCAGATGCAGAAAATGCCGGTTTAAAATGTTCCCGCCAATATGGATTAACTTCACTGTCGCTTTGGCAATTGGCCTCATAATTGGCCTTGAGCGCGAGCGCAGCAAGGGCGTAGGTGTAATGCGGCGCTCGGCGGGAATTCGCACTTTTGCCTTGGTTTCTCTTCTTGGCGCTGTGGCCATCCACGTTGGCGGCAGCACCCTTCTTGCACTGGCTTTCGGTGCAGTTGTGTTGCTAACGGCGATTTCCTACGCAAAGGATCGCAAGCAAGATCCGGGGTTAACGACTGAAATTGGGCTGGTGTTGACATTGCTGCTCGGCAGCCTTGCCATGTCCAATACCTTAATTGCCAGTGCACTGGCAGCATGTGTCGCCGTGCTGCTGGCGCTGAAGGCCCACATTCACCAGTTTGTCAAAGGAGTTTTGACCGACGCTGAGGTCAGCGACGGTTTGATTTTTGCTATTGCCACATTGGTCATTTGGCCACTTTTGCCAGACCAGTTTATGGGACCCTTTGCAGCGATCAATCCGCACAAAGTCTGGCTGCTTGTCGTCCTCATTCTGGCTATTGGTGCTGTCGGTCACGTCGCAATGCGCGTTCTTGGCGTACGGTTCGGGCTCCCGGTCGCTGGCTTTGCTTCTGGCTTTGTATCCAGTTTGATGACAATCGGTGCTATGGCAGATCGCTCCAAAAAAGAGCCCGCAACCTTACAAGCTGCGGTGTCGGGCGCAACGCTTTCATCTGTGGCAACATTCTTGCAGCTTGCCATTCTCCTATTCGCAGCCAGTCCCGAAACATTTGCACTGCTCAAATGGCCGCTTGCTGCAGGTGGTGCCACGGCGGCGGTATATGGGCTTGCCTT
The DNA here is from genome assembly GCA_041749675.1 of Rhizobiaceae bacterium. Lineage (GTDB taxonomy): Bacteria > Pseudomonadota > Alphaproteobacteria > Rhizobiales > Rhizobiaceae > JANMEX01. The sequence continues at coordinate 1,753 of JBGTAU010000262.1, forward strand.
TACCCTTAAAGCCTTGCGCGCCGAAGAGACGATGAGCGCCAAACCCGGTCGCGCTTTCAGCGTTAAAACAGCATTGTTGCTCGCCGGAACAATGACGATCATGCTTGTCGGTGTCGCTGCGCTGAAGCACTGGTTTGGTGAGGTTGGTGTTGTGGCGGGTCTCGCACTCGGCGGCATCATGGATGCACATTCCGCATCAGCGTCTGCGGCCTCGCTTGCAGCCTCAGGACAACTCACGCCGCAACAAGTGATCATCCCAATTCTTACCGCTGTGAGCACGAATACGATTGCAAAAATTGCCATGGCAATATCTGCGGGCACGTCCGCATTTGCCGTGCGCGTTGTTCCAGGCGTGGTGCTGTCTATGGCAGCCGCTTGGTTGGTCAAGTTTACGGTACAATGAAAGGACGTTGAGTGATCTGCTTCGTTTCGCTGGGGCAAAGCCCGATTGGTCAACCAGTTGAACGCTACATCTAGAAGGATAATTGGTGCGCACTCTAGAAGAAAGAACATTCTTACTGCTGACAATTATCGTCACGCTTGCTTTTGGCTGGGTGCTTTGGCCGTTCTTTGGAGCAATCTTGTGGGGCGCAGTCGTTGCAATTTTATTTGCACCGCTCAACCGTTGGCTGGTTATGGTAAGGGGGTATAAGCCGAACTTAGCCGCATTGATCACAATCAGTATTGTTGTATTGATTGTCATACTCCCGTTGGTCCTCATTACCATCGCTCTGATCCAGGAAGCGGCAGTGTTATTTTCAGAAATCCAGTCCGGAAGTTTCAATTTTAATCGCTACTTTCAACAAGTTGCCGATGCTTTGCCGATTTGGGCTAAAAACTTTCTCAACCGCTCTGGGCTCTACAATTTCAGTACAGTTCAAGACAAAATAGCGGTCACCTTGACTGAGGCAAGCCAATATCTGGCAACGCAGATTGTCGGAATAGGACAAACGACAGCTCAGTTTTTTGTCAGCCTGGGTGTCATGCTTTATCTCGCATTTTTTCTGATCCGCGATGGCGACAAGCTTTTCTTGAATGTTAAAAAAGCGATCCCCCTTCATCAAGCCCACAAGCGGGCACTGTTCACAAAATTCACCACGGTGGTGCGGGCGACAGTGAAGGGCGACATATTGGTTGCGAGTTTGCAAGGTGCGCTTGGTGGGTTCATTTTCTGGGTGCTGGGCTTGCACGCCCCGCTTCTTTGGGCTGTGTTGATGATGTTCATGTCACTTTTGCCTGCCATTGGTGCGGGTTTGGTTTGGCTTCCGGTTGCCATCTATTTCTTTGCAACGGGCGCGATCTGGGAAGGTGTGGTGCTGACACTGTTTGGTACTTTTGTAATTGGCCTGGTCGACAATATTTTGCGCCCTGCATTGGTCAGCAAAGATACCAAGATGCCGGATTATGTCGTTCTTATATCAACACTTGGTGGTATCGGAATCTTTGGCCTCAATGGCTTTGTTGTTGGCCCGGTGATCGCAGCGATGTTCATCGCTGTCTGGGATATTTTCCCGTCATCGCAAACCAGCCAAGACAGTGATACTGTAGCTTAGAACGCTAGCGTTGAGGACTATAATGCCATCCCTTTATTGATCGTGGCAGAGCCTTTCATCGGTGACAAGTAAAAGGATACAAAGTCAGTCGTTTTCACTTTCTCCGAACGGATACCACGCCCGTTGTAGGCGGTGTAAGTCACATAATAAGTTGGCGTATCTTCATCATCGAACAGCACAAATCGTGGCGTCTTCAATGCCGTTGGATTGCGCCACTGTTACGGGAAAAATTACCCGTTCGCTTATGTCTTGGCTTGCAATCGCGCGTTCGGCAATCATGTCGGAGACGGCTTGTGGGTCTGGTGAATGGTCATGGAAATTTCCACTCGCAAACGCTGCGCTTGCCGGTTAATTTGTGAAACCCAACTTGGCATTTCGCGTCGTTTGGCGTGAGATACGGAAACTACTAAGGTTTACTTACGACCGAGGTCTACTTACGCTTGGGGCCTACTTGCGACTGGCTGCCAAAGCTCCAACCATCAATGCTGCAATCAAGAAGAGTGGCTTCTGTCGCTTAATCGAATTTTCGATATTTTGTGTGGTCACAAGCAGCGTCGGTTGATTGACAGACATAGCGCGTTTGCCGCGCTTGGATCTACGGGTCATGAGCAAAGTGATCAATGCCAGAACAACCAACAGCCCAGCCAGCGAAAGGCAAGCGAATATTGCACCAATTTTTGGCAAAAGAAAAAGCCACAGTGCCGCAAGACACAAGATGAAAGCACCGAGAACAAGCAGCGCTGACACGAGTATAAGTGCCGCGTTTGCCAGCCCCCTGCCAATCTTGCGCTCGATGGCCTTGCCGCCGACCTGCGCTTGAAGGCTTAGCCCCAAGCGCAGCAACTGCGATAATGACGATGCGTTGCTCACCGTGACAACAACTTTGCGCCAACAAATCCGATCGCGGCGGCAATCAGCAATGCTGTTAAGGGTTGCTCTTCCATCTTTTCACTGACGACTTTTGCAGCACGAGTGCCCTGCGCGGTTGCCGAACCATAGAGCTGGCGTGCACTTTCGTCGAGGTTTTCACCGATGTTTTGCGTTTTTTCACTCACGGAATGGCGCAATGAGGTGGCCAGTTGCATCACATCATTCCGAAGAGCCGATAGGTCCTCGCGCATCGCGGCATAGTCAGCGGAAACGTCTTTTGCAGCGGTCATAATGTTAATTCTCCTTTTGAAATCTGCAATGGCAATCGCCGCGCATGCGGCAATTGGTTTGGTGGTCTATAGTCAACGAGAATGAAACCGTCGCCAAAAAGGAGCGCGATCAGTGTGTGCGCTGGAGCCGGTCAAACCGGCGTTCACTAACGAATTTTCAGGTGCATCGGATGTTCGCTCTGTGTTTTCCATGCAAATGTCACCCTCGGGGTTTCAATTTCATTCTCTAACCACATCTAGCAGCTGTGCGATGTAGTGAACCAGAATCGGAAACTACTCATGCCTTAAAGCTGGTAGAACGTGACAATTGAAGGGGACAATTTTGTTCTCCGCCTGCCTTAAGATTTGTGATAAACTCTGTGTTCGCCGTTTTTGGAACAACAGTTCACAAGGAATATTAATGGTGACGCCAAACCAAGGTGGAAATCAGGCCGCTGCCAATTTTCCCATCGTGGCGATTGGTTCTTCTGCAGGCGGTTTGGAGGCCTGTCGGACATTACTGGACCACTGGCCAAGAACGCACAGGGCTGCTTTCATTGTTGTACAACATTTGGAGCCAACTCACGAAAGCATGTTGGTGCCGCTGCTCGCCACCCATACTTTGATGCCGGTTTCTCAGATCGAAGAAGGAGCACCGCTGCTGCCCGGGCATGTTCATGTCATCGCACCGGGCAAATATCTCGCCGTCGAAAACAATGTTTTCACAGTGTCCGAGCCGACTAAGGGGCAAGGCGTGCGCCTGCCGTTTGATTATCTTTTGTCGTCACTTGCCCTCAAAGATGGCCCGCGCTCAGCGTGCATTGTGCTTTCAGGCACTGGCATAGATGGCAGTGTGGGGATCGTTCCGTTCAAAAAACAAGGCGGATATATCATTGCGCAAGATCCTGCCGAAGCGGCTCACTCGGGCATGCCCAGCAGCGCTGTTATGACCGGAATGGTCGATCAAATTCTTAACATATCGGACATCCCCGCGGCTGTGATGGCACATTTTGGCGAAACCAATAAATCGCAGACTCTCAAAGTGCCGTTAAAGCCCGAAACCCCAGAGGGAGACATTGGCGAGATTATTGAATGGCTGCACCTGAAAACCAACTATGATTTCCGGCAGTATAAACTGGGAACTTTAGCTCGGCGCATCCAGCGGCGTATGGGACTGGATAACAAGTCAGCTGACATTGCCAGCTACTTTGCTCGTCTTAAATCCGATCAAAAGGAAACCGTTCTTTTGGCCAATGATTTGTTGATCAATGTTACAGAGTTCTTTCGCGACCATCAGGTCTTTGACTATCTTGCCAAAAACACGATACCCGCTTTGCTATCAAACCATGACGAAGGCAAACCAATTCGCGTGTGGGTGGCCGGTTGCAGCACTGGCGAAGAAGCCTATTCGCTTGGAATGCTTTTGTTAGAGGCAAGCCTCGAAGCTAAAAAACAGATCAAGATCATTGTTCTTGCATCTGATGTCGACAGCCAAGCCATCGCTTTCGCCCGCGAAGGTATTTACCCGGCAAATATTGCCGAGCAAGTTTCGCCCGAACGGCTTGCCAAACATTTCATCAAAACGCCGAAGGGCTACCAAGTTGGCGCTGAGCTGCGCAATTTAATCGTCTTCACCGTACAAGATTTGTTGATTGATCCGCCCTTTGCGCAACTCAACCTTGTCATATGTCGCAATGTACTCATCTATTTGGCGCCCGAAGCACAAAAACGCTTGATAGCGCTTTTTCATTTCGCCTTGGTGCCCAACGGGTTACTGCTGCTTGGCAGTGCAGAAACCGCAGGCAACAACACAATTTTTATTCCCGTGCAAAAAGAAGTTCGCTTGTTTCGTCGAAACGCAAACTACAGAGCAAGTTCAGGAGTATTTATGACCAACGATAAAGGTCCTGCAACGCTATTGCCGCAGTCCAAAGAGAAATCTGTGCAAGCAACACCGGACTATGGAAATCTGTGCCGCCGCTTAGCCTTAGAGCACTTTGCGCCAGCGGCGGTTTTAATCGATGAAAAGAACATATGGCTATACGCCATGGGGCCTATTGAAAAATATCTGCGCCCCACGTCCGGTTATCCGAGCCATGACGTTTTCGAAATGGTGTTGTCAACACTGCGCATCAGACTTGTCAGTGTCATCCAAGATGCACGCACTTCAATGAAACGCGCCGACATTACCGCCAATTTAGATACAGATGCCAACACTGGCAAAGTATTGCGCATCACAGCAATTCCGGTGGAACACGATCAAGAGCAGTTGGTACTGATCGGTTTCAAAGATGAGGTTCGCACGCAAACGGTTGAAGGCAACAATTCGGGCGATAGCGATGACGAGCGCGTTGAAGATCTCAGGCATCAACTTGCGGATGCCCGCGCCGAAATTGTTTTGGCAGAACGCAATCTGGAATCATTGAACGAAGAGCAGGCTGCCGTAAATGCGGAAGCCACGTCCATTCAAGAAGAATATCAATCAGCCAATGAAGAGTTGCTCACCTCGAAAGAAGAGCTGCAGTCGCTGAACGAGGAATTAAGTGCGCTCAATACCCAGCTTCAGGAAACACTTGATCTTCATCGTACAACGTCAAACGATTTGCAAAATATTCTCTACAGCACCAACGTTGCAATCATATTTCTTGATAAAGACTTGCAAATCCGGTTTTTCACGCCTGCCACCAAGATCCTGTTTAGTATAATTCCAACCGATTTAGGTCGACCGCTGGCTGATTTAAGATCACTCGCATCGGACATAAACCTATTGGACGATGCGCGCGCAGTTTTGCAAACAGGCAAGCCAAAAGACCGTGAGATCAGGAGCCAGTCCGGTGCGTGGTTCCTACGGCGCATTCTACCCTATTTGGTACAGGAGGGGGCACCGGAGGGCGTGGTCATTACTTTTGTTGACGTTACCGAGCGTCGACATGTCGCTGATGATTTGGGTGCGGCCAAGCGCGCTGCCGAAATGGCGACGATCGCCAAGTCACGTTTCCTTGCCGCCGCCAGTCATGATTTGCGTCAACCTTTGCAAACCTTGAGTCTTTTGCAAGGTTTGCTGGCCAGCATGGTCGAAGGCCAGAAGGCCAAAAAACTGGTGGATAGATTTGAAACCACCCTCGCCTCTATGTCAGACATGCTCAGCACACTTCTTGATATCAACAAAATAGAGGCAAACACCGTCCACGCCGAACCAGTCCGCTTCAATATCAATGAGCTACTGATGCGACTGGCGGATGACTTCAGCTACCATGCTACTTCGCAGGGTCTTAAGTTGAAGGTTGTGCCCTGCCATGCAGAAGTTCATACCGACCCGCGTTTGCTCGAACAAATGCTGCGGAACCTACTTTCAAATGCGCTGAAATACACCAAACATGGTAAAGTATTGCTGGGCTGTCGGCACCGCAAAGGCACCCTGAGCATTGAAATATGGGACACTGGCATTGGAATTCCAGAAAATGAACTTCAAACCATTTTCGAGGAGTATCATCAGCTTGATAATCCCGCGCGTTTGCGTAGTCGGGGTCTCGGTCTTGGCCTGTCGATTGTCCAAAGTCTTGTTAACCTGCTTGGCCTGAAAGTACGCGTGCGCTCGACCTTGGGCAAAGGCTCTATGTTTGCAATCGAAATTGTGCTCCCCATCGTTGAAGGTGCAGTTACTAAGAAGCCGCCGGCCAAACCACAACCAAAACCGACTGTCGTAACGGGAGCAAAAGCGAGGCGCCTTCTGATCGTTGAAGATGATCCGGACGTGCGCGAACTTTTAGAGCTGTTTTTAGTCGGTGAAAACTATCAAGCTTTGACTGCGATAGATGGCGAATCTGCTCTCAGTTTGATGAAGTCCGGCGAATTTTTGCCTGACTTGATCTTGGCCGATTATAATCTGCCAAGCAATATGAACGGCCTTCAGCTCATTGCCAAATTACGCGAGCATTTCAATCGACAGATCCCCTCTATCATTTTGACGGGTGATATTTCTGTGCGCACTGCGCGCGACGTCGCGTTGGACTACTGTATTCAGCTCAATAAGCCCGTCAGACTGAAGCAGTTACTACGAGCAATCCAAGGATTGCTTTCAATTGAAGAAAACAATGCAGCGCCAACACGCGATGTTGTGCCGACACCAAACATCACTGGCGGCGGGAAGATAGTCTTCGTGGTTGACGACGATGAAATAATCCGGGTGACATTGCGTGAGAGCCTAGAAGCGCATGGATTTCAAGTCGAAGACTTTGCCACGAGCGAGGAATTTCTTCTCTTTGATCACACCGGCATGGACGCTTGCCTTTTGATAGACGCCTATTTGCCGGGCATGGACGGTTTCCAACTCCTGCAGACATTAAAGGACAGGGGCCAATTCATTCCCTCTATCATGATCACCGGTCGCAGCGACGTGCCGATGGCGGTAAACGCAATGAAGGCGGGAGCGTCGGATTTTTTCGAAAAGCCAATTGGTGTTAAAGAGCTTTTGGAAAGTATTGAACACGTATTCGCCATTTCAAAAGACACCAGCAAAGCCAATGCTTGGCACCTGTCAGCCATCACTCAAATCAAGAGCCTTACCGCGCGGCAACGGGAAATCATGGACCTCGTGTTGGCTGGTCACCCCAGTAAAAACATCGCCGCTGATTTGAACATTAGCCAGCGTACGGTGGAAAACCACCGCGCGGCCATTATGAAAAAGACCGGCACGAAATCGCTTCCGGCACTCGCCCGCTTAGCGCTGGCTGCGGTTAAATAAATGCTTAGGTAGATTCCGAGTCTGTTCATTGCCCGCCAATTGCACTCAAATGAGCACAGATGGTCGGTGCTCGCCCCCTCGCACCAGCCATTGGACGACCCTAGCCGACTATAGACTGCGGACCTGCCTCCCTCGCCCCTTTAGGTCCGCAGTCTATATTCAAGCATCTGTTTTGGCTCACTGCCTTCGAAGCTGACGCTTCATATCTACACGTTGAAAGGTATTATCATGCGTTCATTATGGGTTGCATCTGCCGCTATTGCACTCACGTTCGCCCTTGGAGGCTGTGTTGACACAGTGTCATATTCATCCGGAACTGTGATTAGCTCCGGCTATTCGCCGTCGCGCATTATCCGTGGTGATGGATATTCCCGTAT
>JBGTAU010000263.1:0-6253 GCA_041749675.1 Rhizobiaceae bacterium
ATTTTATTCCCTCAATTTGCCATACTATGTTTAAGTATCGTGGCTGCGTGCATATCACTGAAAGAATCCAATGCGCAAAATAGTTTTTCTTGTTTTTTTGGCAATGTCTAACCCAGCCTTAGCTGACGGAACACTCGACAAAATCTTGTCGCCCTTCGACAAACAGCGTCTCGATAGTTTCGCAAAAACCGAAAGCGCAGCGTTGGCCGAAGGTTTGCGTGGCGGCACTGCAGAAGAAATCGATATCCTTACGAAAGCTCTTGCGGGAAAACCAATGTCAATGTCTGGCGATTTCGATGCCACTGGCAACTGGAAATGCCGCGTCATCAAAGTTGGCGGCACCTTGCCCATCACGCCCTACAATTGGTTCAAATGCCGCATTTCTGACGACGGCGCAGGCTGGTTTGTCGAAAAAATCTCAGGCTCGCAACGGTTTACGGGCAGACTTTACACCAAGTCGGATTCAGAATTGGTTTTCGTTGGAGCAGGCCACGTTAACAACGACCCACCACGCAAATACCGTCAAGATCCACAACAAGATCAAGTAGCGATCGTCAAACGTCTTTCGCCAAACAAACTGGTCTTCGAATTTCCCGCGCCCCAGTTTGAATCCAATCTCGATGTTCTTGTGATGGAAAGATAAAAACCATAAGGACACACTGCCGCTAAACCCACCGCCTCAGCTGTTATTTGGCGTGAATTAAATGCTGAGCCAACCGCAATGCGGCTTCACCGTGTGAGCAAAGCTGCAATGGCGGAATTGCTGCGATTTTTGGCATGTTCCAACGGTGTGACACCATCGCGATCACCAATCGATCGATCAGCACCCGCCTTTACTAAATGCTCGACCGTCTTCTGGTGACGCGCACCACCATCGCCAAGAACAACTGCTTCGATCAGCGCAGTCCAGCCGAGATTGTTAACATGATCCAAAGGCGCACCCGCTTCAATTAAAATGCGTACCACCTCGTCGTGCCCAAGATGCGCCGCAGCGATCAAAGCCGTTCCATCATAAGGGCTCGTCACGTTTCCTGATTTATTACCCAATACCAATGCGGTTTTCAAAGTCTTCACATCATCAGCCACTGCCGCGATTGTCACCGCATCATAGGCCTGCTCGTCCAACGCGTTGGGATCAGCACCGGCTTTGACCAAGGCTGCCATCACGTCACGCTGTTTCTGATAGGCCGCCACGTGAAAGGGAGTGCGCCCGTTTTCATCTCTCTCTTCCAGCTTCGCGCCGGAAGCGATCAAGCCGTCAATCGCCGCAACATCACCACTGGCGGCAGCGTTGAAAAGACCAGTGTAACTGGCCACCTCTGTTGCTGATGGCGCAACTTGCGCCCTGCCCGGCACCGACAGCGGCAACAAACAAAGCGCAATCATGATTGCTATGTTTGGAATACGAAACTTCACTTCAATCGATCCGCAACCGCATCGATGCCAGCTTGCACGCACGCTGCGTCCTTATCACCGCCCGGTGCTCCCCCAGCACCAGCTGCACCAATCACATTGTCTCCAACCTTGATCGGTATACCGCCACCTAATGTGATGATGTGAGGCAACGTTGCCAAGGCCGCCGATCCCGGATTGCCAGCAAGCCGTTCGCCAAGCTCCTGCGTTGTGGTTCGCATTGATGCGGCGGTATAAGCTTTGCGTGATGCGGAATCGATCGTGTGGGCACCTGTACCGTCTCCGCGCAGACTGACTATTGCAACACCATTCTGGTCAGCAACGACAACTGAAATGCGGTAACCGTCAGCTGTACACTTCTCAATGGCCTTAAGCGCCAATTCATTGGCCAAAGACAATGGCAGCATTTTTACCGTTGGCAGTTCCTGTGCAACGACCCCGGATGTCAAGGTCAGCGTGGTTAAGCCAGTTACAAGTGTTTGGATCAGTAAGTTCATCGTTAGCTCCATATTATATGCGTTGGTTACCGCCATTCGAGACTGCAATGTCGAGTATTGAACCGGCAGCGTCAATTTGCATTTTTGCAATATTTAGTTACATATAAGCAATGAACAAAGCACCGCTTATGGATATTGCCCGCCTGCAAACCTTATTGGCCATAGCGCGTTCAGGCTCGCCTAATGCGGCGGCAAAGGCCGATGACGCACAGCCGGTGACTTACTATCGCCAAATCGAAACGATGGAGGCTGCCGCGGGCAGCGCATTATTCATCCGTCAGCGTGGTCAATGGGCGCCCACAAACCTTGGCAAAAAATTGATTGATATCGCAACAGAAATGGAGCGCCGCATGCGCGACTTTTCTCTTGCCGCAGCTGCGCAAGACGAGCGCGCAACCGGCCTTCTGCGTGTAACCGCCTCAGACGCTTTCGCGAATTTTTATCTGGCAAGCAGACTGGCAACGTTCGCTCGCGCGGCGCCTGGAATTTCTGTCGAACTCATTGCAAGCAACCGTCGGCTTGATTTAACGAACGGCGAAGCCGACATTGCAATTCGCCCTCATTCGCAACCGGGTGACGGTTTAGTCGGTCGTCGCACGTGTCGCATGACACACGCCCTTTATGCTTCGCACTCGTATTTAGCAGACCGCATTTTGCCACTGAGACCTTCTGATTTGCAAAATCACGATATGATTGGCTACGGCCGGGAACTCAGCCATTTCGACGCGGCACAATGGACGGCGAACATTCAGCGTGGCCGCACTGCGGTTGCGCGATTTAATGACGTGTCGGCGATGGCGCGCGCCGTAGAAGGCGGCTTAGGGATCGCAATTCTACCAATTATGGTTGGCGATCAACTATCGAAAACCCAGCGTCTTTTTGCCCCGGCACACGGGCTGCCTTCTGATATCTGGCTACTCTATCATGAAAGCCAGCGCAAAAATCTCAAGGTAAAAACCTTCATGCGTCACTTCGCCAGTGAGATCAAAAAGGATGCCAAACTTTTTGAAGGCTGATGCAGCGCCACGAACGCATGTGTCGCTCACTTTAGTATTCCAATCAAAAAGGCGGCCTTTCGACCGCCTTCTTGTGCATTGTTAATTGCAAGTGATGCAATCAATTGCGTGTCTTATCAACCAGCTTGTTCTTGCCAATCCATGGCATCATGCCGCGCAGTTTTTCGCCGACAGCTTCGATCTGATGCTCGTCTGCCAAACGGCGTGTAGCCTTGAAACGGGCAGCGCCGGACTTCCATTCTTGCATCCACTCGGAGGTGAACTTGCCAGTCTGAATGTCAGTCAAAATGCGCTTCATTTCAGCCTTGGTTTCAGCTGTGACAAGGCGTGGACCGGAGGCATAGGCGCCCCATTCTGCGGTGTTGGAGATGGAGTAGCTCATGTTGGCAATGCCGCCTTCATAGATCAAATCTACGATTAGCTTCACTTCATGTAAGCATTCAAAGTAAGCCATTTCTGGCGCGTAGCCAGCTTCGACCAGCGTTTCAAAGCCAGCGCGGATGAGTTCTACCAAGCCACCGCAAAGCACTGTCTGCTCGCCGAACAAATCGGTCTCGCATTCTTCGCGGAACGTGGTTTCGATGATGCCCGAACGACCGCCGCCCACGCCGCATGCGTAAGACAATGCTAAATCATGAGCATTGCCTGACGCATCATTGTGGATCGCGATCAAGCATGGCACGCCGCCGCCTTTCTGATATTCGCCGCGCACGGTATGACCCGGGCCTTTTGGCGCGATCATCACAACGTCAATGGACTTTGGCGCTTCGATGAGACCGAAATGAATGTTCAAACCATGGGCAAATGCAATCGCAGCGCCTGGACGAATGTTGGCAGCAATATCAGCTTTCCAAATATCGGCCTGCAATTCATCAGGCGTTGCCATCATGAGAAGGTCGCCCCACTTGGCAGCGTCAGCCACGGTCATCACAGTCAGGCCATCAGCTTCTGCTTTAGCGATCGTTGGCGAACCAGCCTTCAAAGCCACGCGCAATTCTTTCGCGCCGGAGTCTTTCAGGTTCAAGGCATGTGCGCGGCCTTGTGAGCCATAGCCAACGATGACCACTTTCTTGGATTTAATTAGATTGAGATCAGCATCTTGATCGTAATAAACACGCATGGATTTATCCTTCCCGTTTTGGTGTTTGCAGATTTAAATCATGTCTAGGCCCGTAAAGCGCCAAGAACTGCTGTGTCGCGCGCTTGGCATCAGCCAGAATTTGCGGCGCAGCAAGTTTCACATCGTCTCCAAGCAGAAGACGAATTTGCGTGTCTCGCAGTACGAGACCAAAAAAAGTGCGGAACGTATCGTCTGCGTCTTCGAACAAAAGAAGCCCAGCATCGCGCGCCGTCATTAATACCGGCTCGAGCCGCAAGCCCATGGCATGTCGTCCATTCTTGAGCACTATTGAACCTAAGTTCGTCTTGCCGGAGGCCGCATGACTAACCGCCATTCGGTTCAAAGCAATCGAGGTTCCGCTCGAAATAACGTTCAACCAGTCGCGTGCAAAAGTCTCAAGTGTTGCCGTCAACGCCGCCTTATTCAACCGCGCTTTGTCGATAAGCGGAACATGCACTTTGGAAGCCTGCCAGCGCACAGTGGCCGTTAGCAAACCATCGCGGTCGCCAAACCATTTATAGAGCGTTTCTTTAGAGCAGGATGCACGGCGCGAAACGGAAGCCATTGTCAAAGCGTCGCCCTCTTCCACCATCACAGCCAGCGTCGCATCAAGAACGGCCTGTTGCCGCTCAGTTAGACTCTCGCTGTTTTCTTGCAGTGACATCAGGACCATACTCTGGGCATCAATTGAGCCGTAACGAACGGTACGGTTCTCTATTGAATTGCAATGCAAGACGCAAGTGGAATCTTTCAATATCCAAATTGTACGTTCGTTCTTATCGTTCAGTGGGAGAAAACACGCGGACCGCTTTTGGCAACACTTCGAAGAATGCCGGTGTTTTTGTGACGATTTCACCATCAACGTTGATAGACTTTGGTTTGCGCGTTCGAATTTCAAACTTGGTGCATTTTTCAGTGCGCACTTCATCCCAAAACCCATGCTGCCCCGCTCTAAATGACCGCAACATCAATGCCATTTTCCAAACCGTGGCAAACTCTAGTGAATAAAGGTCGAGATAACCGTCATCGACGGCCGCGTCTTGCTCGATCGCATTGCCACCGCCATAAAACCGGCCATTGCCGACGGCAATTTGCAAAGTACGCACATGAATATGTTGTCCCTTATTAATAATTTCCGCATCAAACGGCGACGCCGCGGCTAGGGCACGCAGCGCCGTTATGGGGTACGACAATCGCCCAAGCCGACGTTTGGTCTCGCGCGTTAAAGCGTGGGCAATATCGGACGCGAGCCCAATGGAGGCCACATTGAAAAAATGGTGACCGTTAACGACGCCCGCGTCAATGTTCCGAGTCTTTCCGTCTGCGATGATTTGCGCAGCGCCAATTAAAGAAAATGGAATATCGAGCGTGCGAGCAAGGTCATTGGCAGTCCCCATAGGCAAAACGCCAAGTGTCAAATCTGTTTTGACAACCGCTGCGGCAGCCGCATTCACAGTCCCGTCGCCACCGGCAACAACAACCATGTGTGCGTTCTTTGCCTCACTCAAAATAGCCGGAGTGATGTCGCTTGCGTTTTTGGTGTGAATTCGTTTCACCGAAATGCCCGCTTGAGCCAGCACTTCCATCGCTTCGTCCAATGGTTGCGCGCCATTGCGGCTATTTGGATTGGCAATCAGCAATGCCTTTCTCTTTTTCATAAGCCAAGTCCAATAAGCGCGAACATTGTCTGCGCAAGCATGCCACCAGCGACAAAAAGGAAGACCGTCCAACCGACCGCTACGATCCCTGTGAGAAGCCCGAGTGAGAGAGCTAACCCATCCTCGGCAATAAGCCCCAGTCCCAAGAACACCAAAGCCAAACAGGGCACAACATTTCCAAGAGGTATCGGAATAGCAATAATCAAAGCAAGAACGAGCACCGGTAACCCGATCAAAGGGCGCATATGTGAAAGCACCCACTGCGGCCCGCGCATCGGTTTTACCCACCTCTCAATCCACCGAAGCCAATTGGCAGCGTGCTCGATGCCAAATTTAAGCTTAGCTCCATCCACTTCGACGGCACGCACGCGTTTAGGAAGCCAAAGCCGTTGTGCTCCTGTCAAAACCTGTAGTGAAACAAGGGCAAGGCATAGCCCAAACACCAAACCAAAAGGCCCAGGAATGGGGACCATTGCCGGCAGCGCCAACAACAAAATGACAAACCCGAAACCCGAACGGCCAAACCTGTCAACAATGTCTCCGAGTGCA
>JBGTAU010000264.1:0-3511 GCA_041749675.1 Rhizobiaceae bacterium
TACTGGCATTGGTGCGGATGACGCAGCGTACCAAGCAGCAGGGGCAAAGATCGCCAAGAGCGCCGCAGAAGTGTTCGCCAAGTCAGATATGATCGTTAAAGTGAAAGAGCCACAACCTGCTGAATGGGCGCAGTTGCGCGAAGGCCAGATCCTTTATACCTATCTTCACTTGGCGCCAGATCCAGAGCAAACCAAAGGCTTGCTGAAGTCAGGCATAACAGGCGTGGCTTACGAAACCGTAACGGACGAGCGCGGTGGCCTTCCGTTATTGGCTCCAATGTCGGAAGTCGCGGGTCGCCTGTCAATTCAAGCAGCAGCCACGGCCTTGCAGAAAGCCAACGGCGGGCGCGGTATTTTGCTTGGAGGAGTGCCGGGCGTTTTGCCTGCTAAAATCGTTGTTATTGGCGGCGGTGTCGTTGGTCTTCACGCCGCAAAAATGGCCGTCGGTCTTGGCGCAGATGTCACCATTCTCGACCGTTCGCTTCCGCGCTTGCGCCAACTGGAAGATTTGTTCAGTGGCCGTGTTCACACACGCTTTTCAACAATTTCCGCTCTTGAAGATGAAATATACTCGGCAGATGCTGTCATTGGTGCGGTTCTTATTCCGGGCGCTGCAGCGCCAAAGCTGGTGACTCGCGAAATGTTGACGGGTATGAAAAAAGGCTCCGTCATTGTTGACGTTGCAATTGACCAAGGTGGCTGCTTTGAAACTTCGAAAGCGACCACGCACGCTGACCCAACCTATGTCGTTAATGATGTCATCCACTACTGCGTAGCCAATATGCCCGGTGCGGTTCCCATTACCTCTGCCCATGCTTTGAACAATGCTACGCTTTATTATGGTTTGCAGCTCGCCGACAAAGGTTTGAAGGCTTTGCTCGATGATCCACATCTGCGCAATGGCTTGAACGTCCATCAGGGCAAAATCACCAATAAAGCCGTTGCAGATGCGCTTGGCCTAGATATGGCTGATCCAAAGGCTGTGCTCAAAGTCGCTTGAGTTTTAATACCCAAATAATAAGACGCTGCCCTTAGTTCTTGGGCAGCGTTTTAGTTTGAGAGATTGAATCTAAAGATTGGTGTAAGGTGCTGATAATGATCAGTATTGGCTAATCACATCGGTGATACGCCGCAGAGTTACACGCCGATTGCGCCAGTTTTCATATGGTGTTGGAACTAATAAATAATCTTCGCCATAGCCGACTGTATCGAGGAAAAAGCCCGGCACGCCAAAATAGCGCACAAGGTCTCGTTTCAGTGAACCCGCTCGCGCTTCCGACAGGCGTTGATTGGCTTGACGCGATCCGACTGCGTCAGTGTGGCCTTCAATCAAAAACACTTCGCCCTCACGTTGTTGCATCATTTGGTTTAGCGCAATCGCGATTTGCTCGACTTTCCAGCGCTCGCCAACAGGAATCGTCGCTGAACCAAATTGAAAATTAATCGCCTGAATATCAATAGAAGGTGCAATGCGGCGCAAATCTGGGCGCTTTTTAAGTGTTTTGCGCGTGACCTTATCTTCTTGATTAAGCTCAACACGCGGTGCCTGCCGCAATTTTCGTAAAATTGTTCCCGCACTCGGGGCTTCTTGAGCCGATGCAACATCAACGCCAACAAGCCCAACTAATAAAGCGCCGATTGTTGCTGTGAATAGTGAACGTCTTGAAATCATATTCTCACTCCGATGTGATACCAAAAAATATGATCGTATATTAGTAATTCAAAACTGAAGGGGGAATGAACGAGGCGTTCCAATATCCTTCTTGTTAATCCCAAGCTTCGATCATTTCATCGTAAGTGCCAACAGGTTCGAAACCTGCTTTTTGGTATAATACCAGTGCCTTTGGGCTATCGAGCGTATTGGTTTGTATTGAAACGATTTCGGGACCCGTTTCCCAGGCAGCGTGTACGGCTTCCGATAGCATGTACTTTGCAAGTCCCCTGCCTTGATATTCTGGCAGTAGTCCAAAATACTGAATGTCGGCATATTGCGGCTTATCTGACAAATCGATTTCAAAGAATCCGGCCGGGCAACCGTCAACATAGAGTACCCACAGTTCTATGTCTTTCGATGACAATATCGTCTGCAATTGCGCGTCATTCATACCGCGACGAATAAACCAATGATGCGCTTTACCAACCTCGCGGTACAAGTAGCGATAAAAAGACGGCACCATCGATTTTGTCTTCGACAGTGAAACTTTTGCGCCAATCGGCAATGGTTCGCGGCGCGTCGGCCTCGCCTTCATTTCAAGTTCGGTTACATGCGCTTTTACAAAGCGGGCGCTGGCCTGTTTGGACATATTCGGCTCGATGGCTCCCAGCACAACAGCTGTATCGCCAACCTGCCCCCACTCCGCCCAAGACCCATCATAAAGCGCATGTTCGGTATGGTCAATTGTGTCTAGTGCCAGATTGAGAATTGCCGCTGTGACGCCCGAACCACAGGTAGTGACCACTTCACTCGTCAAATCTAAACGCTGGCTGGCAAAAATTGCTTCAATATCCGAACGACTTTTCAATTTGCCATTTTCTACAAGCATTGAGCTTGGAACGGAACTCGCGCCTGGCATATGCCCGCCGCGCAATCCAGCACGCGGTTCTGGCGCAGTGCCAGCAAAGCGCGCAGCGGGACGCGCGTCCGCAATAGCCATGGATGCATTTTTCACGATCACTTGCATCTCGGCTTTCGTGCGCACTTTTGTTCGATCTAAATTTGCTACAAAAATCTTTTTCGTTGGTTTAGAAATTGACGCCGTGACTGGCAACCCTTGTGCAAGCCAAGCTGGCAGACCACCGTCTAAAATAAAAACATTGCGTGCACCAAAAACCCGAAAGGTCCACCAAACCCTCGCGGCTGAAAACAGCCCAAGTCCATCATAGACAACAATGGTATCGCTTTCAGAAATCCCCATCTGTCCAGCAGTTTTCGCAAAATCGCTTTGGGACGGCAACATGTGCGGTAGGTCAGTGGAGCGATCTGCGACTAAATCTAGGTCAAAAAAAACAGCACCTTCAATATGGCCAGCTGCATATTCCGCTCGCGCATCACGGTTGTGATCTGGCAAATACCACGACGCATCAATGATACTGAGATCAGACTGGCCAAGCCGTTCGGCAAGCCATTGTGGTGTCACTAAATTCTTGTTGTTTACAGGCACGTTGAAATCCACTTACGGGAATGAATCGGAAGTTTAGGCATTGTCATATTTGGACTAAAAGTGTTCGAAGTGCGGAGCAAAAGCAAGAAAAGTTGTTGGTCTATAATCTGACTATTGCGCCATACCAATCTGACACCCTAAACTACCCTAACAGGGAGCTCACAATGAAATCACTCGATCAAAAATTACAAAAGATTGCAGAGGGAAAATATACGCCCAAACAATTTATTGTGGCAGATGCAAAAGATCCAGATATGGCGGGAGGCGTTGGGGCAGCAGGGCCAGTTGATCTGTCAAATCCCAATGGTCCAAGCCGGACTACACAGCAGTTTTATGATAGCGTATGCGAT
>JBGTAU010000265.1:0-2179 GCA_041749675.1 Rhizobiaceae bacterium
CGGCGATTTTCAGAGCAATGACAAGCGGCACCAAACTCGCAGCGCCAATGACTATCGTAATCCACAACGTTGTATCAAACCCGATAACGCCTATAGCAAGCGAAAAGGAAAATGGCGCCAAAGCTGCCAGACTGGTCCGAAGGGCAGTCAACTTTCCAAGTCTGGCGGCAAATCCTACCGGCCCGAATAAGGCAAGCGGAACTGTGCCGCGCACGATGCTGGACAGACCTTGGCTGAACCCGAAAAGTAGAGCGAATGCAATCGCCGTAGTCGAGACGGGAAGCGGCAAGAGAAGGATCAGCAGAGCAACGGGTAGCGCTGCCGCTGAGAATATTGCTGTGTGAAGCGGGTGCAGGCGTGCGGCAAGACCGGCATCGGCAATCCGTACCGCCACCTGTGCGGGACCGACCAGCATTGCGGCAACATACGTCACATCTTCTGCTCCTGCCTCGCGCAAAATTGCAACCAGATGAATGCCGATAGCGGATATCAATATCCCTTGAAGGGCAAATCCGATGGCGACCAACACAAATGCCAGCTTAGCCGCTTTTGCGCGCAGCGGCGGATCGGACGGGCGAGTTGACGGCGCTTCTGTCAAGTCTGCTATTTTTCGCAAACGTTTTGCCGAAATCATGATGAATATGTGAAGTGGCAGGACGATAAAAAAATGCATGGCCGCGAAAGCAACATACACCATTCTCCAGCCCATCGCATCGACCAGATAGCCGGTTAGCGGCCAGAACAAAGTTGAAGCAAAGCCCGCCATTAAAGTTAGTCTGGTGATGGCGGGGCGTGCGTTTGCCCCGGCGATGCTGGCGAGCGTTGCAAAAGCGGCATCATAAAGCACTGCCAGCGAAACAAACTCCAATGCAATGATCAGTGCGCCAAGGCTCCAGATTCCAGGTGCGAGCGCAAGCAATAGGCAAACCAACGCAGCCAATGCGCTGCCGATGACCATGGCTTTTGGCGCGGAGTTCAAATCCATCCAGCGCCCTAACCCGGGAGCGGCCAGTCCGGCTGCGAGAAACCCGAAAGAAAAGACTGCAAACAACAATGGCTCTGAGACTGCAAACTCTGCTGATATGGACGGGACCAACAACGCAAACGCGTAGTAAAGCGATCCATAGCCAATAATCTGTGTGACACCCAGCGAAAGCAATATGGCTGCCAACAGCGTACCCTCTTGACGTCAGTCGGTTATCAGAATTGGACGTTTTGCCAGTACGATTTTCCCGGCCACAAACGTTGCTGTCACCGATGGTCCTGTCACATGCGTTGGATCAACAACGATGATGTCCGCGCGCATACCGTCCGCAATCAAGCCTCGATCCTTTAGCCCCAATGCCGCTGCTGGCCCGTCGGAAACGAGTGACCAAGCCTTTTCAAATGACGCAATCCCAAGCTGGGCGAGCATATAGGGTGCGTGAAGCAGCGAAGGATAATAATAGTCGGATGCCAAAACAGTACACAGATTCTGCGCAATCATTTCGCGTGCAGACGGACAGCCCGTGTGTGATCCACCGCGCAACACATTGGGCGCACCGAACACAATATGATCCGCAGCAGAGGCGGCAGCTTTCGTGGTTTCCTCATCAATCGGAAATTCAGCAATGTTTGAACCCATAGTGCGGAAATCCGCCCGCATCTTAGGTGACATATCATCATGCGATAAGAGTGGGACGTGATTGCGCTGAGCTACCGCCGCAAGCCGTTTCAATGACGGTTGCACTTCGTCCCGACGCGCGGCAACGCGTTCAACCAAATTCATGAAGTCGCCGTGAGAAAGACCACTGCGTTCAACCATTTTTTGAACCTTATCGGGACGTTGGCGCACAAGTATCGTGCCGCTGGTGTGATCGTTGAAGGCGAGGCAGCCGATACGCCCGCTCTCCAGCCACTCGGTGACAATAGACTCAGCATCAAGGAGAAAGGTCTCGTGACGCAAATGTATCCGCGTTTCGACGGAAAAATTTGGCCGCAGGCGCTCTATCGATTCCATGATTGCCATCGCCGAACTTGTACTGCGCAAGCCCGGCTCCCACGACAGCGTGATGCCGAGATGGGCGGTTGTAATGCCGTTTGCCGCCAGCTGCCGGTCAGTGTCCATCAAAGCGATGTCGTGATCAAAACTCACCCCGGCGCGCGGCATGATCTGACGCTCAAATGCGTCGCCGTGAAT
>JBGTAU010000266.1:0-4156 GCA_041749675.1 Rhizobiaceae bacterium
TGCGGCGGTGCGCCGTATTGGAACGCGCGGTAGAGGCCGCCGAAGCGCTCTTCAACAATTTCACGCGACATGCCTGCCACTTCGAACGCTTTGACCATGGTTTCCGGCAAATGGTTGCGGATACCGCCTGACGCAATTTCGAAGCCGTTGCAGACGAGATCGTACTGGAAGGCTTTGATCGTGAGCGGATCTTGATCGTTCAGCGCATCAATGCCACCTTGTGGCATTGAGAACGGGTTATGGCCGAAGTCCACTTTCTTTTCGTCCTCGTTCCATTCAAAGAATGGGAAGTCGATGATCCAGCATAGTTCAAAGCTATCGCGATTGAGGAGATTGAGTTCCTCGCCCGCGCGGGTACGGGCAGCGCCTGCGAAATTAACGAACTTTTTCGGGTCGCCAGCCGTGAAGAAGGCGGCATCGCCATCGCCCAACCCAAGTTGGATACGAATAGCTTCCGTGCGCTCTTCGCCAATGTTCTTGGCCAGCGGGCCGGCGCCTTCCAGCTTTTCGCCCTCTTTACGCCAGAAAATATAACCCAGACCCGGCTGCCCCTCGCCTTGCGCCCACGAATTCATGCGGTCGCAGAAAGCACGCGAGCCGCCGGTCTTAGCGGGAATAGCCCAGACTTCAGCTTTGGGATCATTAGCCAAAATATTGGCAAACACTTTGAAGCCAGAACCGGCAAAATGCTCGGACACAGCTTGCATTTCAATCGGGTTGCGCAAGTCTGGTTTGTCGGAACCGTAGGTGCGCATCGCGACGTCATAAGGGATGCGGCGGAACGATTGGCTGACGGGTTTGCCTTCCGCAAACGTTTCAAACACGCCGCGCATCACCGGCTCCATCATGCTCAGAATACCTTCCTGCTCAACGAAGCTCATTTCCAAGTCGAGCTGGTAGAATTCGCCGGGCAAACGGTCGGCACGAGGGTCTTCGTCGCGAAAGCATGGCGCGATTTGGAAATAGCGATCAAAGCCGGAGATCATCAGCAATTGCTTGTAGATTTGCGGGGCCTGAGGCAGCGCGTAGAATTTGCCCGGATGAATGCGGCTTGGCACCAAAAAGTCGCGCGCACCTTCTGGCGAAGACGCCGTCAAAATCGGTGTCGAATATTCGGTAAAGCCTTCGCTCGTCATGCGTTTGCGCATTTCGGCAATGATCTGTGTACGCTTAACAATGTTTTTGTGCAGCGTTTCGCGGCGCAAATCGAGGAAGCGATATTTCAGGCGGATGTCTTCTGGATAGTCTGGTTCGCCAAACACTGGCAGCGGCAATTCTTTTGCGGCGGAGAGTACTTCCAATTCGCTAGCGACAACTTCAATATCGCCAGTACTAAGGTTTGGATTTTTCGCCGCGGCATCGCGCTCGACAACTTTGCCGTCCACACGAATAACCCATTCGCCGCGCACGGTTTCTGCCGCCTTGAAGCAAGGGGACGATGGATCAACAACAATCTGCGTCAGGCCGTAATGGTCGCGCAAATCGATGAACATCAATCCACCGTGGTCGCGCACACGGTGCACCCAGCCTGAAAGACGAACGTCCTGTCCGGCGTAGTCTTTGCGCAAGGTCGCGCATGTGTGGGAGCGATAGCGATGCATAGTCATAGAATTTTCCTTCGTATTCTTGCCGATTTGACCCGTATTTCGAGAAATCGAATCCAAATGGGGCGGTTTTCACCACCCTCTTTAAGTGCGCGGACAAGCGCATTGGAATGCCAAAAAGTCAAGTGTTTGACGCTAGTTGCGTTCAATCTTAGCGGTTGTATTGGTCAAAAATTGCGCCAAAGGCCTCGAAGTGCAGGAAATAAGATCAGGGTTGCGATGAAAAGATGCGACACAGCAATACTGATTAAACGCGCTCGAAATGGTTGTTTACGTGTTTTATGCCGGAAAATCTGTTGCGCGACTAACGCGCCCAAACTGCCGCCGCACATGGCCGTAGCCAATAGTGTCCGCTCAGCGATACGGCTTCGACTGGTTTCGGCGTTTCTCTTATCAAACCAAAAGAGGAAAAGTGCCCAAATGTTGATTGCAATCAAATAGAGGTAAATGAATTCTTGAACTGCAACTGTCATTTAGTATTTCTCAATGTCATTGAACGCCTAATATACAAAATTTGTACAAATAACGCTTACCTTTTGCTTTTTGCAGCAATGGTATAATGATTGTCTAAACTATTGATTTTAAGAAACAAACTTGACTATATCCCTATGATTCTTACGTTCGAGTAAGAATATTTTTAGTAAATTCCTATTTCAGACAAGACATATAATCGGCTATCCGTTATAGAATGGGTATGAACATAATTCTCACCACAGCGCAACTTGAAGATGCCGTAGCTGCTTTGTCTGCAAATGATTATGTAGCCATCGATACCGAATTCATACGCGAGACGACCTTTTGGCCTGAGCTGTGTCTCATTCAAATGGCTACGCCAGACTATTCTTGTATTGTCGATCCACTTTCCGGTGAATTGGACCTTGCGCCTTTTTTTCGTCTGATGGGAAACGAAAAAGTCACAAAAGTATTTCATGCCGCAAGACAAGACCTTGAAATCGTCCACAATCTTGGTGGGCTCATCCCTGCTCCACTGTTTGACAGTCAAGTGGCAGCGATGGTTTGTGGCTTTGGAGATTCTATTTCTTATGACCAGTTGGTGTTAAAGCTGACTGGTGTGCAGTTGGATAAATCCTCGCGCTTTACTGATTGGCGTCAACGCCCTTTGACCGAAATGCAATTGGCATATGCCCTCGCTGACGTCACCCATTTGGCGACGATCTATCCCACTTTGAAAGAAAAGTTGGAATCAGCGGGGCGTACTGATTGGGTCAAAGAAGAGATGGCGACGCTGTCGTCTGTTGAAACCTATGACCTTCAGCCTGAAGATGCTTGGCGGCGGCTTAAAATGCGCGTGCGAAAGCCTATTGAGCTGGTGATATTGCAACATGTGGCCGCGTGGCGCGAGCGTGAAGCCCGTGAGCGCAATGTGCCGCGTTCACGCGTCATCAAAGATGACACAATCTACGAAATTGCCCAGCAGCAGCCGAAAGATCAGGCGGCACTTGGTCGCTTGCGCACTGTGCCAAATGGCTGGGAACGGTCGGGTGCTGGTCAAGAGTTGATGAAAGTCATCATTGGTGCAATTGAAACGCCGAAAGAACAGATGCCCAAACTACAGCGCCATGTGTCCGCGCCGGAAGGCACTGCAGCCGCGACTGAAATGTTGCGTGTGTTATTGAAGCTGGTCACTGAAGAGCAAGGCGTTGCTGCAAAAGTTGTCGCTACGTCGGATGATATTGATCAAATCGCCGCAAAAGGCGAGCACGCTGACGTCGCGACCATGCATGGCTGGCGCCGCGAACTATTTGGCGAAACCGCGTTGAAGCTCGTACGCGGCGAGGTTGCCCTCAAGTTTGAAGGCAAGCGCATCGTCGCGATAACGCTGTAATCGATTTTTTAGCCTCAAAAGCAGCACCTTAAGTCACGATTGTGCGCATGGGTTTGCCAATCAATTTGGCAAATATTTGCAGTCGGTTTTCTGTGCGTTCGCCCGCAAGTTCGGCAAACTCTTTTGGCACGGTAAACAAAAGACCGCCTATCCCATCTGGCACAAGTTTCAAATTTGGAATGACACCTGGCATTGCTGCCGAGTAGAGATAGATCACACGCAGCATCGCGCCAAGTAACTTTGCTCGTTCGAACAGTTGCGGATGAACAAGTGTGCGCATTTCAGGTGAAAGTGCATCATCAATCAGGCCTTCGTGCCGGTAAAAATTGGCCAAAGCCATAAATACTCGGCCCGGGTGATCAATGCCAACAAATGCGCCATGTGCGATAATGTTTAGTGATTGCGCGCCTCGGTAATCAGGATGTGCGCGCCAGCCGATATCCGCCAGCAAACAGGCGGCCTCACGGTAGCGCTTTTCATTGTCGGTTTCAGAAATTTTAAGCACGCGAAAGGCCATTTCGGTCCAGTCTGCCAGCTCATAGGCATGTTCCGGAGAGCGAGAGCGCAAGACCGACAGTTCTTCCGCGGCGCTGATGAGCGGATCCGTTGCCTGCACATCATCCGATAAAAGCGAATATAGAAAACCCTCGCGTACGCCGAGTGCAGACATCACGACACTGCGCGGCTGCATTTTCTGGATGACTTC
>JBGTAU010000267.1:0-8943 GCA_041749675.1 Rhizobiaceae bacterium
ATTTGCGCCTGCCTGCTGATCATTGTGACTTTCCATTGGCGATTATGGATACTGCATCGCAGCATGATTTAAGTGAGGCGTTTGCCAAGGTTGATGCCGTGTTGTCTTGTCTTCCGTTTCATCTCAACAAGGGCGTTGCTAATGCAGCGCACGCGGCGGGCATTCACTATTTTGACTTGACCGAAGATGTGCCGACCACCAACCACATCATCGAACTTGCCAAGACATCCAAAGGCCTGATGGCGCCGCAGTGCGGCCTTGCGCCGGGTTTTGTCGGCATCGTCGGCGCGTCACGCATTGCGATGTTTGATCATTGCCGATCGATCCGCATGCGTGTTGGCGCGTTACCGCAAAACCCGACAGGGCTGATGGGCTACGCCTTCAATTGGTCGCCGGAAGGGGTGGTGAATGAGTATCTCAATGACTGCGAAGTCATCGAGGGTGGAGTGCGCAAATTGGTCTCGGCGATGGAATGGAACGAGACGCTTTACATCGACGGCGTGAAGCTCGAAGCCTTCACAACATCGGGCGGGCTTGGCACGATGTGCGATACGTATTTTGGCAAAGTCGATAACATCGACTACAAAACCATGCGTTATCCCGGCCATATGGAACTTATGAATTTCTTTTTCCACGAACTTTTGATGCGCGACCATCGCGAGCTCGCAGGCAAACTTTTGACCGAGGCCAAACCACCGGTGGATGCAGACGTGGTCTATGTCCACGTCGCGGGCGAAGGCACGATCAATGGTCAAATGCAGCGCAAGGAATTTGTACGCGCTTATCGGCCTATCGAAATTGCAGGAAAATCACGTACTGCCATTGCATGGACGACATCAGCGTCCGTTGTTGCGATCATCGAAATGGTACGCGATGGCAAATTGCCCAATCGTGGTTTTCTTCGTCAAGAAGACATTGCGCTCGATGCATTTTTGGCAACGCCGACGGGCAGGCTGTATAAGTAACAAAAGACCTTCACTGCCGCACATTCTGTCATAGACCTGCCATAAATAACGTGATTGACTTGAGCTTCGCCCTAAGGGAAGAATAGCTCGGCGGGCGCACTGTTGCAGGTTACCTTGGGAGGGTGCGATGTCGCTTGTCATTAGACTTTTTTTCAACTTTTTTCTGGTTCTGACAACGTTCACGACCGCGACTCTCGCGGCGGATCAATCGCGGCGTATTGAGCTTTCCCAAGACGGCGACTATTTCGGGTTTGACTTGCGCACTGAAAAAGACGTGACGCTGGACGAATGCCAAACCATTTGTATTGATGATAAAAAATGCAAAGCCTTTACTTACAATAAGAAGGCTTCTTGGTGCTTCCTCAAATCAGATCGCGGGCAGTTGAATACATTTGCAGGCTCCGTTGCGGGCAAGATTGTGACGGCAAGCAGCGAGCCGGATATTGGTGCGCCTAAGGCGCTGGATTTTACTGCGTCTTATGAAGCCGAAGCGCAAACCTATCGTAACAATCTGGTTGCCGCAGCGCCTAAAAACAACACCGCTGGTGTCGAGGACATTGCCGCCGCCGCTGACGGCGCATTGCTGAGCGGCGATGTGCGCACGGCCTACCAAAACTTTGGCACAGCCGTATCGCTTTCCCCAGATGACAGCACCCTTTGGACGAAGTTATCCCGCACCGCTATGGCAGTTACGCCGGATGCTAACGATGCCGGCGCTTTGCCACAGGCCGCGCTTTTTGGCGCGCTCAATGGCTATTTGACGTCCCGCACCACGAACTCCCGTGCGGCCGCATTGGTTGCCCTTGCTCAAGCGCTGGATCGGCGCGGTGATTTCCGTTCGGCTCTTTCCGCGTATAAAGCCAGCCTCGAACTGGTGAATGCCAAAGACGTGGATGCGGCCTACAAGGATTTGCGCAGTCGCAAAGGGTTTCGCGTTGTCGAACACTCGGTCGATACGGCGTCGGCCACACCGCGCATCTGTGTGCAGTTTTCTGAAACCTTGGCCGACAGTGACTTGGACTTTGCCTCGTTTATTTTGCTCGACAGTGCCGCGCCAAAATCCGTCACCAAAGATAGCCAGCAGCTGTGCATCGACGATGTCGAATATGGCAAGCGCTATAGCGTGACCGTGCGCCAAGGCTTGCCATCGTCGGTCGATGAAGTCATCGAAAGCCCCGTCAACCTCTCGGTCTTCGTGCGTGATCGCGATGCCTATGTGCGGCTCGATGGCGAAAATTTTGTACTGCCATCCACTGCGCGACGCGGCATTCCAGTGGTGTCCGTCAACAGTACAAGTGCTGACCTCAAAATTTTCCGTGTCAATGATCGGTCCCTGCCTGCCCTGCTGTTCGGCTCGCAGTTTCTCACGCAGCTCGACAGCTACGGCATTGAGCGTGTGCGCAGTGAAATTGGCGAGCCGGTTTGGACCGGCACTATGGCGCTGCAAATGGAACTGAATAAAGAAACCATCACCTCGTTTCCGGTTGACGAAGCCATGCCACAGCGCAAACCGGGCGTATATGTCATGACGGCCGAAACCAAGGGCAGCAAAGGCGAAGAATGGGATCCCAAAGCCACGCAGTGGTTTGTGGTTTCCGACATTGGCCTATCGACGTTTACCGGCACGGATGGGCTGACTGTGTTTGCCCGCTCGCTCGGCACTGCAAAGCCAATGGAAGGGATTAGCCTCAAACTGCTCGCTAGAAACAATGAACTCTTGGGTGAAGCGGTCACAGACGCCAACGGCAAGGCCAACTTTGAACCGGGCCGCACACGCGGCACGGAAGGCCTCGCGCCAGCGGTTTTGACGGCCGACAAGAGCGGCGAAGATTTTGTATTCCTTGATATGGCCCGCGCAGGATTTGATCTGTCAGATCGCGGCGTGACGGGTCGCCCTGCCCCCGGGGCATTGGACGTTTATGCCTATACCGAACGCGGCGTTTATCGCCCAGGTGAGACCATTCACGCCGCCGCTTTGGCCCGCGATGGGGCCGCCAATGCGGTCAGTGATTTGCCGCTGACATTCATCTTCAAACGCCCCGATGGCGTTGAAGAACGCCGCATTGTTTCCAATGGTTCAATGGCAGGCGGCGGCGCGGTCGATCTTGCCCTGCCCGCCAACGCCAGCCAAGGCGCATGGACGATGAGTATCCATACCGATCCCAACGCTGATCCAGTGGCGGAGAAAATACTGCTGGTCGAAGATTTCATTCCGGACCGGACAGAGTTTGACATCACATCTGAAGGCTTCAACGATGAAGGCGTTGCAGACATCAACATCGCTGGCCGCTATCTTTACGGTGCGCCAGCGGGTGGGCTGAATTTGGAAGGTGAAATTGTCTTCTCGCCAACACGGACGTGGGACAAGTTCCCGGGGTACGAAATTGGTTTTGTCGATAGCGACGAGGAAAAAGAAAGCCCGACCAAGGTTGAACTTTCAGAACTGCCTGTATTGGATGAAGATGGGAAAGCCACTTTCTCCGTCACACTAGACGACGAGCCAGACACACGCGTTTTGCATTCCGCCAAAGTGGTCGTGCGGATGCGCGAAAATGGCGGGCGAGCTGTCGAGCGCTCGCTTGATATCGCCGTGCCGCCGTCTGGCGATTTGATAGGTATTCGTCAAAACTTTGAAGGCGGGCAAGCGTCGGAAAACTCTACCGTCTCGTTCAGTGTTATAAGCGCCGATGCTGCTGGGACACGTACTGCATTACAAGGCTTGAAGTGGCAATTGGTACGCATCGATCGCAATTATCAATGGTACCGTGATGGGTCATCATGGCGCTATGACGCGGTGAATTTCACAACCAAAATTGCCAACGGCGTGGTGGATACAAAACCAGACGCAGATGTATCTATTTCAGCCAATGTTGAGTGGGGACACTACCGCCTTGAAGTCGAAAGCCCGGAGGCGGACGGACCTGTTACAAGTTCAGATTTCTATGCCGGTTGGTATGTCGAAACGGCATCCACCGAAACACCGGATGGTTTGGAAATTGCGCTGGATAAGTCAGCTTACAAAGCTGGCGAAACCGCAAAACTTAAAGTGTCGCCGCGCTTTGCTGGCGAACTCTTGATTACCATCGGCGCTGAAAAATTGCTGGCCACGCAAGTGGCGTCCATCCCCGCTGAAGGTGCCACCATCGACGTTCCTATACCTGCCGATTGGGGCGCTGGCGCCTATGTCACCGCGTCCCTGTTCCGAGCGGGAGACGTGACGGAAAGCCGCCTACCAATGCGCTCTATTGGTTTGAAGTGGCTCGCCATTGATCCGGCAGATCGTAAACTGGCTGTGACGCTTGGCAGCCCTGAAAAAATGCAACCTCGCCAGTTCCTATCTATTCCTGTTTCCGTCGCTGGTGCAGGTGTCAATGATGCGGCCTACGTGATGGTTTCCGCCGTTGACGTTGGCATTCTCAACCTTACCAATCACCAGCCAGCTGATCCCGACGGCTGGTATTTTGGTCAGCGTCAAATGGGTTTAGAAATTCGCGACATTTACGGGCGTTTGATTGACGGCTCAAAAGGGGCATTCGGAAAATTACGTACCGGAGGCGATGGGCCACAAGCGGCCACAAGCGGCAGTGCGCCCACCGAAAAGCTTATCGCATTTTTTTCAGGGCCGGTAAAACTTGATGCGACAGGCAAGGCCACCGTTAGCTTTGACGTTCCGCAATTCAACGGAACTGCGCGGATCAACGCCGTCGCTTGGACCGCCTCTGCGGTAGGGCACGCGACAAAAGACATCATCATCCGCGATCCATTGGTGATCATCGCAAGCGCGCCAAAGTTCTTAGCGCCAGACGATGTGTCTGAAGTCACCATAGATATTGCCAACACCGATGGACCAGCGGGCGATTATGCGCTTGATCTCGTTCCAGGTCGCGGCATTGATTTGGCTGCTTCTGACTTGCCAACGAGCTTAACGCTCGCTGCTGGCGAGAAAACCACCATTCGCGTTCCTATTGTTGGTAGTTATGCAGGCGCAGGTTCGCTCACGGCGCGCGTCTCCAACGGTTCTGGACTCACTGTCGAAAACGCGGTCGATATTCCGGTACGGTCCGGCCAATTGCCAATCACCACACGGCGTGAATTGCCGCTCGCCGCCGGAGCTAGCCTCACTATCGACAAGGAATTGCTGGCCGATAGCCTACTCGGCGGCGCATCTGTCAACGTGTCTGTGTTGCGTTCAACTACGTTTGATATTCCGGCTATGTTGATGACATTGGACCGCTATCCGTACGGCTGCGCTGAGCAAACAACCAGCCGTGCTTTGCCATTGCTCTACGTGAGCGAGTTGCTGCAGTCGTCGGGCATGCCTGCGGACACAGAGGTGAAAGGACGCATTGAAGAGGCGATTACGCGCGTTCTGTCTTATCAATCATCAACAGGCAGCTTTGGCCTTTGGGGACCGGGTTCCGGCGATTTATGGCTTGATGCCTATGTCACGGATTTCCTAACCCGTGCACGCGAACAGCAATTTGACGTACCAGAACAAGCAATGTTGGCAGCGCTGGAAAATCTGCAAAATGCGTTGTCTTATGATGTCGATGTCACGGCGCAGGGCAATGAAATTGCATATGCACTCTATGTGTTGTCGCGCAATCGCCGCGCGTCTGCAACTGATCTGCGTTACTACAGCGAAAGCCGCATGAATGATTTCGCCAGCCCCATGGCCCGCGCCCATCTCGGTGCGGCCTTAGCGCTCTATGGCGATCAACCACGGGCGGAGGCGGCGTTTGCGTCCGCGCTGGATTTGGCGAAGGCCGGTTCTACCTTGTCGATTGCGCGGGGTGATTATGGTTCCGCATTGCGCGATGATGCGGCGATGTTGGCATTGGCTGCTGAAACAAGGCCGATCTCGGTGGCAGTGACTGGCATGATTGAACATGTGTCATCACTGCGCCAAAAATACAGCTATACCTCGACGCAAGAAGACGCCTGGATGTTGATGGCGGCGCGCGCAATCAAGGATGGCAATGCGGCCATTTCGTTGTCGGTAAATGGCGCTGCTCATGAAGGGCCTTATGCCAACAGTTTGACTGGCGAAGCTTTAGAGCAAGATAGTCTCACCTTGAAAAACGAGGGCGCAGAGCAAGCGGTGGCTATCGTCACCACTGTCGCTTCCCCTGCCCAGCCTCTGCCAGCCAGCGGCAATGGCTTCACCATTTCGCGGACCTATTATACACTCGATGGCACTGAAACCACTGTCACTGAAGCCAAACAGAACGAGCGCTATGTAGTCGTTCTCAACGTCGCGGAGCAAAACAATTGGCCATCGCGCATTGTGGTGACAGACCTGTTGCCAGCAGGCTTGGAGATTGAAAATCCACGTTTGATGGGAAGTGCAGAACTGGCAAACTTCGGCTGGCTTGGGCAAACGGAAGTCGCACACACCGAGTTTCGCACCGACCGGTTTGTCGCGGCGCTGAACACGTCAGGATCAGGCGCGCGGACGTTCAATCTCGCCTATGTGGTACGTGCCGTATCGCCCGGCACATATACTTTGCCCGCCGCCAGCGTTGAAGATATGTATCGCCCGGGTTATTCGGCGCGCACGTCCACCAGCCGCATGTCTGTACTCGAAAGCGGGCAATGAGCGTCATAAGCAAATCCATTAAAGGGCTGGCGGGCATCACGCTCGCTGGCATTTTTGGTGTTGCTGGGTTGCTCGCGCTCGATCACGCCTTTCCGCCGCCAATTCCGAAATCCTTGGCACTCTCGACTGAAATTGTTGACCGAGACGGCGCGCTGCTTCGTGCGTTCGCTACCCCAGACGGTCGCTGGCGCTTCCAATCAGATCGCAAAAGCGTGGATGCAGAGTTGGTCAAAATGCTGGTTTCGTACGAAGACCGGCGCTTTGAGCAACACGTCGGTATTGACCCCTATGCGATTGGCCGCGCCGCGCTTCAGTTCGTAAAACGTGGCCGCATCGTTTCCGGCGGCTCTACAATAACGATGCAAGTCGCGCGTCTGCTAGAACCGCGCGAGGAGCGCTCACTCACCGCAAAACTGCGTCAAATGATGCGAGCGGTTCAAATAGAGCGTCGCTTGTCAAAGGACGAAATTCTAACACTTTATCTCACGCTTGCGCCCTATGGCGGAAACATTGAAGGCGTCCGTGCAGCATCGCTCGCATGGTTTGGCAAAGAACCCAAGAAGCTGACTTTGAGTGAAGCGGCGCTTCTGGTGGCCCTGCCCCAATCGCCGGAAACGCGCCGCCCTGATAGACACCCCAACGCAGCTAAAGCTGCGCGTGACCGCGTGCTCCATCGCATGGCCGAGGCAGACCTTATTCCAGTTAGTGAAATCGAACGCGCGTCCGCCGCGACCATCCGTTCCACCAGACTGTCGCTGCTATCGCTGGCCCCGCATTTGAGCGAAGCTGCACGCGCCAAATCTCCGGACGCATTGCGCCTCCAAGTGACGCTCAAGCGCAGCATCCAAATTGGCCTAGAGAATGTTGCTCGCGATGCAGCGCGACGGCTTGGTCCAAAACTATCTGTCGCCATTCTCATGGCCGATGCGCGAACTGGCGAGATTGTGGGTGAAGTTGGTTCAGCCGATTATTATGATCGTGGGCGTAGCGGCTTTGTTGATATGGTGCGCGTGCCGCGCTCGCCCGGCTCTACATTGAAACCTTTGATTTACGGCCTCGCGTTTGAAAACGGTACTGTCGCACCTGAAACGATTATGGAAGATCGTCCGTCCAATTTTTCCGGTTACCGACCGCGCAACTTTGATACCGAATATCAAGGCGACGTCAGCGTTCGCCAAGCCTTGCAGATGTCTCTCAATGTTCCAGCTGTGCAGTTGCTTGATGCTGTTGGTCCTTCCGCTCTTTTCGCTCGCCTACGCCGTGCGGGCATCGAGCCACTTTTGCCCAAAGCGGAAACACCGGGTTTAGCAACGGGGCTGGGCGGACTTGGCCTATCACTCAAAGATCTCGTCCAACTTTATGCCGCCATCGCCACCAAAGGTAATGCCGTCTCGTTATATGATGGTGTTTACGGCGTTGCCTCAAAACCAGTGCGTGAAGCGGTGCTTGCGCCGTCATCCGCGTGGCAAATCATTGATATTCTTGCCGGAGTTCCTGCGCCCTCTGGCGCTGCCTCGCAAGCCATCGCTTATAAAACCGGCACCAGCTACGGGTACCGCGATGCATGGTCGATTGGGTTTGATGGGCGCTATGTCATTGGCGTCTGGGTCGGACGACCGGACAACGGCGCGGTGCCTGGAATTACCGGCGGCGGCACTGCATCCCCCATATTATTTGAAGCGTTCCAACGCTCGGGCGTCAAGAAAACGCCTTTGCCTTTTGCGCCACAAGGAACGCAGAAATTAGTCCGCGCAGATTTACCAAAGTCAATGCAACGATTTTCGCAAAAGCGCGAACTGCTTGTCAGTGTGAAACCCAAGTCCGAAGCGCCAGAAATCGTATTTCCGCCCAATGGTGCGCGGGTGGAATTGGCACGCAGCGCAGACGGCGTTCAGCTGCCGCTCGTCCTCAAGTTAGATGGCGGTAAGGCACCATTCAGATGGCTCGCGAACGGTGTCCCGCTGTCGCAAATGGAGCGTAGACGCACCCAACATTGGAGCCCTGACGGCAGTGGATTTTCCGAACTCACGGTTATTGATGCAAACGGAAAAGCAGATAGCGTGCGGCTTTTTGTAGATTAACCGAGAGCGACTATAAGGGAGATGACAGCGGAAAACCGTTTTCCGCTGAATATATTTAAAAGCACCGCAAGATGATTGATCAATCAGAGATTGGTTCTATTTGATGAAAGCGCCAAAGGAGGCGTTTTCCATATTTAATATAATGAATCTAGTTGAAAGTGTAGCTTAAACGAGCTTGGACTTTCTTCGTATCAACATCGACAGTGTTACCAAAAAACGTGAAGTCTGCAAATTTCTTGTACTTTGTGAATGTTGCGTCGACCCCAAGCGAAAGATTTTTTGTAAGCGCAACATCAAC